>JANMBZ010000228.1:0-2011 GCA_031360765.1 Chitinophagaceae bacterium | reverse complement strand
AAAACATCCTGTATCGGTTGCCAGGAAGGTAATGGAAAACACACCCCATGTAATTTTGGTTGGTGCCGGTGCCCAACAATTTGCTGTTGAAAATGGATTTACTTTAGAAAGCACCGAGTTATCTGAAGATGCTAAAAAAGCATATGCTGAATGGCTGAAAAAAAGTGAATACAAACCGGTAATTAATATCGAGAACAAAAAGAAAAACGGCCCCTTTGCACCGAACTTTTTTGAAGATGGAACAGCAAATCATGATACGATGGGTTTGGTGGCGATGGATGCAACGGGGAATTTATCCGGCGCTGTAACAACCAGTGGCATGGCCTTTAAATTGCATGGGCGTGTGGGCGATTCACCCATTGTTGGTGCCGGTTTATTTGTAGATAATGAAATTGGTGCTGCCACCAGCAGCGGCACCGGCGAAGAAGTAATTCGTATTTGCGGAACACATTTGGTGGTGGAATTTATGCGGCAGGGCTACTCACCCGAAATGGCCTGTAAAAAAGCGGTGGAAAGAATTGTGAAAAGAGATAAAGAAAAAGCAAAAACATTGCAGGTTGGTTTTTTAGCGATGAACAAAAAAGGGCAGTACGGAGCTTACGCCATACTGAAAGGATTTGTATTTAGTGTGAAGAGCAACAATGAAAACCAGATTCATCAATCAAAATATTTACTTTGATATTCAGGTTAGAAGTAATTGGCTTTAATATTGAAAGCTGCATCCTTGCACAAGCGGCAGGCGCTCACCGCATTGAGTTGTGCGATAATCCCGGCGAAGGTGGCACTACATCATCATATGGTTTTATAAAAGCCGCCAGGGAAGTTCTAAAGATTGAACTATACCCCATTATCCGCCCACGTGGCGGCGATTTTTTATACAGCGATGTTGAATTTGAAGTGATGAAAACTGATGTAAAAATTTGTAAAGACCTTGGATGTGACGGTGTGGTAATTGGCATTTTGAATACAGATGGAACAGTTGATAAAAAAAGATGTGCAGCATTGGTACAGATAGCATATCCGATGGGTGTAACTTTTCATAGAGCTTTTGATAGGACAAGAAAGCCCCTCCTTGAACTGCGTTCTTTCCCTTATCAGGGAACCCCGAAGGGGGGGGACCTGGACTCTGCTGAATTAAAGTTTTATTCTCAGGCTTTGGAAGATGTGATTGAGATTGGCTGCGAAAGAATACTTACATCGGGTTTAATACCCAACGCTTTGGATGGGGCCGAAACACTTGCTGCATTGATTAAGCAGGCTGATGAAAGAATTATCATCATGCCGGGAAGTGGCGTAAGAGCAGATAATATTGTTGAGCTGGCGCAAAAAACAGGAGCAGTAGAATTTCATACTTCTGCAAGAATAAATATTGAGAGTAAAATGAATTATACAAATGAAGCAATGAAAGAAAGTTTAAAATCAGTAACTGTTGATGTGGATGAAATAAAAACCATCATTACTAACTTAAAAAGTTTGTAAGATGAAAAGCTGCTCAATCATGTTAATCCTTTTTATCTATCTAATCCCCGTTCACATAAGTGCGCAAAACATTTCCATCGAGCTAAATAAAAACTGGCAATTTAAAAATCAAAAAGAAAATAAGTGGTACAAAGCTACAGTACCCGGCACTATTCATACCGATCTGCTTGCCAACAAACTTATACCCGATCCTTTTTACAGAGATAATGAAAGCAAACTACAATGGATTGATAAGGCTGATTGGGAATACAAGACTGTTTTTAGTGTAGATGCACAAACTTTCTCTAAAAAAAATATTGAATTGGTATTTGATGGTTTAGATACCTATGCAGATGTTTATCTGAATGGTAAGTTAATTTTGCAGGCTGATAATATGTTCAGGGGTTGGACGGTGGATGTGAAGCCTTTCATCAAAAGAACAAACAATGTTTTGCTGATAAAATTTGCATCTGCACAAAATAAAGTTGATAGTATTGCAAAAGCAAGGCTGCCATTGGTTTTACCAGACAACAATCGTGTTTATGTACGTAAA
>JANMBZ010000226.1:0-6312 GCA_031360765.1 Chitinophagaceae bacterium | reverse complement strand
AGCAGCTTTGCCTTTATCATAACTAGCTACAAATTTTAATTTTTTACCGGCTGCTTTTGCAGCATCTAAAATATTATTAAAATGCGCTTCTTCTTTTTCCATGGCAACATAAAAATCCTCCACAGAACCGGTCATGCAACTCTCAGGCATAAAAGAATTGTTGCTGATATCTTCCATCTCCATTTGCTCACCTGATTCTCTTGCTAATATCATGATCTTACGCATCACATCTTTACCACTTAGGTCAAGTCTTGGATCCGGTTCAGTGTAACCTTCCTCCTGCGCCTGTTTTACAACTGATGCAAAACTTGTTGTACCATCATAATTATTAAACACAAAATTTAAAGTACCGCTAAGCACTGCCTGAATACGATTGATTTTATCGCCGCTATGCAACAGATCTTTTAATGTGCCGATGATTGGTAATCCGGCACCAACATTTGTTTCAAATAAAAACTGACTGTTAAATTCGTTGGCAAGGTTTTTCAACTTTTTATAATAAACATAAGGTGAAGATGCTGCTACTTTATTGCAGGCAACCACCGAAATACTTTTTTGTAAAAGCTCTCCGTAAACAGTTGCCAGTTCATCGTTAGCTGTAATATCTGCAAAAACTGAATTGCGCAAATTTTTATTTTGAATGGTTGATACAAACCCAGCCAAATTCATTGCTTCCCCTTTTTGTATTTCCGATTGCCAGTTATTAATGTCAACACCTTCTTCATTAAAATACATTTTCTTACTGTTGGCAATACCAACAACTCTTATTTGTATTCTTAGCTTATCCAATAAAAATTGTTTTTGCTGTTGCAATTGATCCAGAAATTTTTGTCCCACATTTCCCAAACCTGCGATGAATAAATTCACCTGCTTATATGTAGTTTCAAAAAACTCTTCATGCAAAACATTGATAGCTTTCTTTACATCGCCTGTACTTATAACTGCAGAAATATTTCTTTCTGAAGAGCCCTGTGCAATGGCACGAATGCTCACACCATTTCTACCTAAAGCCGAAAACATTTTACCGCTGATGCCGGAGTGGTTCTTCATATTATCACCCACAATGGCAACAATAGATAATTCTTTCTCTAAAATGATTGGCTCAACTTTATTTGTTTCAATCTCATAAGCAAAAGCAGCATCAACAACTTCCTTGGCTTTTGTACTGGCATGTTCATCTACCCCCACACATATTGAATGTTCGGAAGAGCCTTGTGTAATAAGGATTACATTGATGGAGGCATTGGCCAAAGCCTCAAACAATCTTTTTGAAAAACCTGGTATACCCACCATGCCGCTACCTTCCAAACTCAACAACACAATTTTATTAATGCTTGATATGCCCTGTATGCTGGTTCCGGATGCAGTGGCTTCATTTGTAATGACAGTCCCCAATTCGTCAGGTGCAAACGTGTTTTTTATCCATACCGGTATCCCTTTTTTCATCACCGGTTGTATGGTTGGCGGGTAAATAACTTTAGCACCAAAATGCGAAAGCTCCATCGCTTCCTGGTAAGATATCTGCGGAATGTGTTTGATATTATTAACCAGCCTTGGGTCAGCAGTCATCATACCCGAAACATCGGTCCAAATTTCTAAAACTGATGCATTCAATGCTGCGGCAAGAATTGCAGCAGTATAATCAGATCCACCCCTGCCTAAAGTTGTAGTAACATTATTTTTATCTGCAGCAATAAAGCCTGGAACAATAAATATTGAAGAAGCAGATGCATCAAAGAAAGCAGTTGCTTTTTTATTAGTAGCGGCAAAGTCAACCGCAGCAATGCCGTAATTACTATCGGTAACAATAATTTCTCTTGCATCTTTCCACTCAGTTGCCAAACCAACGGCATTTAATTTTGCTGTAATTATTTGCGAAGAAAGTAATTCGCCGTAACTAACAATTCTGTCTTTGGTACGTGCCGATAATTCTCTCAATAAAAAAATACCATTGCAAATATCTTCTGCCTCGTTACATATTTTTTTCACCATGCTTAACACCGCACTTTGTTGCTGAACCGGTATCAATGCTTTTGCAGCATCCAGGTGTTTATCCTCAATCTCTTTTAAAATTGTTTTATAAGATTCGTTGTTTGCTTCTGCCAATGATGCCGTTTTAAGTAACAGATCAGTTATACCACCCAAAGCAGAAACAACCACCACCGTTTTTGCATCCGCCTTTTTATTTTTAATGATCTCAATTACCTTATTTATGTTTTCAGCATTTGCAACTGAACTTCCCCCGAATTTTAAAACCTGCATATAATGTATGATTATGGATGAATGTAAAACTTGATTTCCGTTTACCCTCAGGGTCTGTGACCGGATAATAGCGTTTGCCCAAAGTTTGATATGAAATTATACAACCCTATCGGGTTGTGGTAGTAGTTGTTGTAATAGTAATACAGGTACTTTCGGGCATTGCCCAACTGTTAGAAATGATATGGTTTGATGTAATTACCATTGAATAATTTCGAAGATAAGTAAATAATCATTAGCGAAACAAATAAAAAAACAGGTTAACTGTTTAATTTTTAAGCATGTAAACAGCTATATACCTGATTTTAAGTATTTTAACTGTTATTTGGCAATTTTCTAAGGAAAACCCTATCTTTACTACGTTAATTAATGGTTTTAGTTTTTCGCTATTGACTGAAGTAGCTTTTTTGAAGTCCGATTCAGTGCATTGTAACAACTAAGTCATTATTCTTTTTTATTTATTTAAAAGTTTTTACAATGAACATTTACGTAGGAAATCTTAGTTGGTCTATGACTGATGACGATTTAATGAATCTCTTCACTGAGCATGGTACTGTAACAAGTGCTAAAATTTTGAAAGACAAAATGAACGGCCGTAGCAAAGGTTTCGGCTTTGTTGAAATGGAAGACGACGAAGCTGCTAAAGCTGCAATCGCTGCATTAAACGAAGTTGAAATTCAGGGTCGTAAGTTAATCGTTAACGAATCTCAGCCACGTGCTGAGGGCGATCGTCCAAAACGCAGCTTCGGTGGCGGCGGTGGTGGCGGTGGCTACAAAAAAAGTGGTGGCGGCGGCTACGGCGGCGGTGGAAACCGTGGCGGTGGTGGTGGTTACGGCGGCGGTGGAAACCGTGGCGGTGGCGACGGCGGCTACAACAGAGGCGGTTATTAATATTTATTATACAACCTTATCTAAAAAATCCTTTCTTTACCGAAAGGATTTTTTTTATTTACCGATTAATTTAAAACATGCTTAGCAATAACGATATACTTAAAAAATTAAGGGTAGCCCTTTCTTTACGCAATGAAGATATTATTGAGATCTTAAAGCTGGTTGACTTTGATATTACCAAAGGTGCATTGGGAGATTTGTTTAGAAGCGATGACCATCCCGGTTTTCAGGAAGCCGGCGATCAGTTATTACGCAACTTTTTAAATGGGCTCATCATTTATAAAAGAGGAAAACAGCCCGATAGTGAAAAGAAGCATATCGAAAAAGAGGATTAAATAGCTTCGCTATTTTTAAAATTTGTTACCGGGCTACAAGGCTTTGTGCATCTTCATTGGCGTCGCACTCTTGTACATTGTATCTTTATTGAACTTTAATTGATACGAAAATAAAGCCCAGACTTTTACACTAAACTATTTCATTAAATTACAGTCCATAAACTAAACTTATGGGCAAAGGAAGATTAGAAGCTTTCAGCGATGGTGTACTTGCCATCATCATCACCATTATGGTTTTGGAAATTAAAGTACCACATGGCAATATACTGGAAGACCTGAAACCATTGCTGCCAATATTCTTAAGTTATATACTCAGCTTTATTTATATCGGTATTTACTGGAACAACCATCATCATTTAATGCATGTTGTTACTAAAGTAAGTGGTGCGGTGCTTTGGTCAAATATTCATTTACTGTTTTGGTTATCGCTGGTTCCCTTTGCCACAGCGTGGATGGGTGAAAATCATTTCAGCAAATGGCCAGTTATATTATACGGCTTTATTTTACTGATGGCCGGTGTGGCTTATTACATACTGGCTCATTGCCTTACTTCCGTTCATGGTAAAGATTCCGTGCTTGCAAAAGCTTTGGGCAAAGATAAAAAAGGAGTTATCTCGGTTGCTTTATACATCATTGGCATTGCCAGTTCATTTATAAATTCGTGGATAGGTTTTTCAATTTATGTAATTGTAGCGGCAATCTGGTTTATCCCCGACAGAAGAATAGAAAAGAAAATAGAAAACAATCACAAACAAGAACAGTAAATTTTAGCACTATTTTTTGATTACTCAATTCTCTTTTAAAAATATTTTATTTACACTTACTAGTCCTAAAAAAGCCGCCTCATTATTTACGAGGCGGCTTTTAATTTTCAGATTCCCTTTAATTTAATTTAACCAGTTTTGTAACACTACGATTTTTCCCCTGGGTTACTTCCACAAAATAAGTTCCACCAGGCAGCCTATTAGCAAGGGCAATTAAACCCTGCTTGGTTAGTTTTGTTGAGGCCTGAATCAAAGTTCCATTCACATCCATTATTCTAACCATTATTGGCTCATTGCTTTTGGTTATTACCTGTATGTTGAAATCACCGGGTGTTGGATTGGGATAAATTTTTACCTCAAACGCATCTGCAAAAACCGGGTTTTCTAGCTCAATTGGCTTTTCATCTATTTGTGGTTCTGCATTTTCAGGCGATACCCTTGCAAATTGTGGCGGAGCACTACAGTCATATTTATTCCAGATGGTTTTCTTTCCATCGCTTTCAATTTTTTCGGTAATAAACCAACCGGTCATAGTTCCAAACCTGGGCCCGCCAGATACTTTTAGTTTGCCAATTGGTATCATGATATTCAGTGTAATCATGGTATTATCGCCGGTTACAACAAATTTCTCTTCGGCTTTCTTATTATCGCTCACGTAAAAAGTAACTTTCGGACCATTTACGTTAATCATACAATCTTCTTCAACAGTAACCTTTTCAGAAATCTTTACCGAAGTTGGATTAGCAAAGTAAACATTGGTTGTGTTTACATTCTTTTTCCCTTTTTCAACAGACATTTCCTGCACATTAATAAGCGTAGCTGTAAAAGTAACATTGGCCCCTTCTTCAATTTTGATTTTGCCAAAATCGTTTCCGGTTATAGTTGCTGTTACCCCTTTTTTAATAGTCAGGTTTTTATAGTTACCATTATAGGTTCCATTAATAATTACATTTAAAGTACCTGCACCACCAGTGCCATTATAGATCATAAATGGAGGGTTTGGTCCGCCGGTTGCAGGAGTAAAAAACCGGTTACTTACATTGGCCGGCAGTTGTACTGTAATATTCTTAGCCTTTACAAAGAAAGGATTCAAATCTGTATTCTTCTTAAACTCTGCGCTACCATTGGCATCCGTAACTCCTACATCACCATTAATATCATTCTCCTCTCCAAATTTAGCATACGACTTTGCATAAATGATATAACCTGTACTGTTCTGGTCATCATTAACAGTTATATTAAATGAGCAGGTTGCAAAATTGCCGCATACATCTGTTGCTTTCCACGTTACAGTTGTAACACCTGTATTAAATATGGCACCATTGAGTGTACTACTTCCAAAGCCTGATGTTGCACCGCTTAAAGTATAAGATAAGATAACCGCACCCGAACAATTATCCGTTGCACTCAATACATTAAATTCTGCTCCAACAGCAGTGTAAGTACAATACCCGTTATTGGTTAACCTGCTTTGATTTGCTTTACAGGTAACAACAGGTGCTGTGATATCTTTCACAGTTACTGTTTGCGATTTGGTCGTTGGATTGCCGCATTGGTCAGTGGCCGTCCAGGTATTTACAAGTGTATAGTTTGATGGACAGCTACCCGGTGTAACTGTTTGCTGATGCGTAATAGATGTAAATGAACATACGTCATTGGCTATCACCGTTGGTGCTGATAGAGAAACATTTACGGGGCCGGCAATTATAGCTGCCTTTAAAGTATTTCCATAAGGTTTTGATACCAGCATTAAAGGAATGGTAATGGCTGGATTAGGGCCAGCAGGGAGGCCCATTGTAAATACATAATCACCGGCAATATTACTGATGAAAATTACGCCCACTGCTCCTGCCTGTTGCGCCTTATAAGCTTTATTTACAAAATAACTGGTGGGAGGTGTGCAGCCACTTCTTTCTATAACAGCAATTTTACCTGTAAGGTTATTTATTATCGATTCGCAGGCATCATAAGGATTGCCTGCACCGCCGCTTCCATCATTCACCATTATTGCATTGGCTGTTAATGGCGTAGCAGTTAAGGGTGCTCCAAATACAGCTGTACCA
>JANMBZ010000033.1:0-21491 GCA_031360765.1 Chitinophagaceae bacterium | reverse complement strand
ATGGAAACTTAAGAAACATATCTTTGCCGTCCCTAAAAAACGGGTAGCTTTATAAAGGTAAAGTTAAAAATTTTAGGATCGGTAGTTCAGTTGGTTAGAGTGCTGCCCTGTCACGGCAGAGGTCGCGGGTTCGAGTCCCGTCCGGTCCGCAAGTATAAAATTAAAGCCTTGTAAACAGTAAGTTTGCAAGGCTTTTTTTATTTCATTTAACCAAACATTTAAGATCTATATTCTCCTCTCCCCATCACTTTTTCGGTTGAATGTTAATTTTAAATATGTTTTTATAAGAGATTTAGTATATCAATCAACATCAATTTTATTAAAAGCATGGTCAGCAATATTTTTTAAAGAAATTTTATTTGGCAGATCAAAGCATCCGTCTTTACTTTGCACTCACAATGATACAAAACCTGCATATACATCATCATCATCTTATCTACTGGGTAAGCGGTGCTGTATTATGTAGTTAACAATAAACTATTTTTTCAACACAGGGCTTACCAAAATGGTAAGCCTTTTTTTATGCTTAAAAACTATCACTATGTTAAAAATTGCAATTCAAAAATCCGGCAGGTTGTACGAATCATCTGTAAAACTTTTAAAAGAATGCGGTATAGAACTCAATAACGGCAACAAAGAATTAAAAACAACTGCCGAGAATTTTCCGCTGGAAATATTTTTTTTAAGAGACGATGATATACCCCAATATGTGCAAGATGGCGTCGCCGATATTGGTATTGTTGGTGAAAACGTATTGCTTGAAAAAAACAAACAGCTTGATATAATTTACAGGCTTGGTTTTGGTAAATGCAGGTTAAGTCTGGCGGTACCTAAAACAATGGAGTACAATAACCTGCAGGATCTGGATGGCTTAAAAATTGCCAGTAGTTATTCATTTTTATTGCAGCAATATTTAACAGCGAAAAATATCAATGCAGAAATTCATGAGATAAGTGGCTCGGTAGAAATTGCGCCAGGCATAGGGTTGGCAGATGCTATATGTGACATTGTAAGCAGTGGCAGCACACTTTTAACTAATGGACTTAAAGAAGTAGAAGTAATATTGAAATCTGAATCGGTATTGGTATCTGGAAATAACCTTACTCAAGAAAACAAAAAATTACTGCAAAAATTATTGCTACGGATAAAAAGTGTAATGACAGCAAAAAACAATAAATATATTTTACTGAATGCACCCAATCACCAGCTTGAAAATATTGCCGCAATATTGCCCGGCAGTAAAAGCCCAACCATAGTGCCATTGGCAACCGCGGGGTGGAGCAGTGTACAGAGCGTAGTTAATGAAAATGATTTTTGGAATGTAATTGAAAAATTAAAAGAGTTGGAAGCTCAAGGCATTTTAGTTGTACCCATTGAAAAAATGATTGTATGATGCAGATAATAAAATATCCTTTACAAAAGGACTGGAAAAAAATTTTACAAAGGCCCACCGTTGATAATGCAGCATTAATGGCTACCGTAAAAACTATACTTGATGATGTAAAAGAAAAAGGTGATGCAGCAGTAAGCAAGTATACGAAGCAATTTGATGGTATTTTGTTAAATACTATTATTGTAAGCCAGGATGAAATGGCTGCAGGTAATGAAATTTCCGAACCTTTAAAAATTGCTATATCGCAGGCTGCTGCAAACATCAAAGCCTTTCATCAAAAGCAATTACAACCTGTTGAGATTATAGAAACAATGCCAGGTATTGAATGCAGCAGAAAATCAGTAGCTATTGAAAAAATAGGATTGTACATACCTGGTGGTACGGCACCGCTGTTCTCCACATTAATAATGCTGGGCATACCGGCACTAATTGCTGGTTGCAAAGAAATAATTATTTGCACGCCGGCAGATAAAAATGGCAAAATTCATCCTGCCATACTTTTCACTGCAACTTTACTAGGATTAAATACAATTTATAAAGTAGGCGGTGTGCAGGCTATTGCCGCCATGGCTTTTGGTACCGAAACTGTGCCACAGGTTTATAAAATTTTCGGACCTGGAAATCAATACGTAACAGCGGCCAAACAATTAATTCAACAACAAGGGATTGCCATTGATATGCCCGCAGGTCCCAGTGAACTTTGTGTGCTGGCAGATGAAAATGCCAATGCAGCTTTTATTGCTGCAGATCTTTTATCGCAGGCAGAGCATGGAAAAGACAGCCAGGTATTGCTGATAATAACAAGCGAAACATTGGCGGATCAAGTTCTGGAAAACATAAATAGCATAGTATCAAAATTATCAAGAAATGAAATTGCTATTGCAGCACTGAATAACAGTAAAATAATTATTGTGAAAAATATTGAAGAGGGAATTGACCTGGTAAATGAATATGCTCCCGAACATTTGATCATCAGTTGCAAAAATGAAGACGCTGTTGCAGAAAAGATCATAAACGCAGGCTCAGTTTTTGTAGGCAATTATTCGCCGGAAAGTGTGGGTGACTATGCAAGCGGCACCAACCATGTGCTGCCAACCAATGGCTTTGCAAAAGCATATAGTGGCGTTAGTGTTGAAAGTTTTGTAAAGAAAATTACTTTTCAAAAACTAAGTTACCAGGGTTTGCAAAGTATTTCAAAAACTGTAATTACAATGGCCGAGGCTGAAGGATTGGATGCACATGCCAATGCAGTTTCAATCCGACTTAAAAAATAAATACGATGTTCAACATTTCAGAATTAACAAGAGAAAATATAAAATCATTGCAGCCTTACTCATCAGCCCGGGATGAATATAGTGGTACTGCTACTGTTTTTTTAGATGCTAATGAAAACAGCCTGGGCAATATTTTTGAAAATGAATACAACAGATATCCCGACCCTCACCAGGTTTTACTTAAAGAAATAATCAGCCTGCAAAAAAATATTCCAACTGAAAATATTTTTTTAGGTAATGGGAGCGATGAGTGTATTGATTTGCTGTACCGCTGTTTTTGCAATCCTGGTAAGGATAATATAATTCTTTGTCCGCCCACGTATGGTATGTATGAAGTGAGTGCCAATATCAATGATGTTGAAGCAAGAAAAGCTGTTCTGAACCAAAATTTTCAGCCAGAACTTGAAACCATTAATAAATTGATTGATGACAATACTAAAATGATCTGGATATGCTCACCCAATAATCCAACCGGTAACAATATAGATTTAAAGTTGATAAAATTTTTACTCGAAAGTTTTAAAGGGCTTATAATAATTGACGAAGCCTATATTGATTTTGCAGTGCAGCCATCTTTTATAAATGAATTGCACAATTACCCAAACCTGGTTATTCTGCAAACCTTCAGCAAAGCATGGGGACTGGCAGCATTGCGTTTGGGAATGGCTTTTGCATCAGCAGAAATAATTGCGGTACTCAATAAAGTAAAGCCTCCATACAATATTAGTGGAGGTACACAAAAGCTGGCATTGGAAGCTTTGCAGGATAGTGACAGGATAAATGAAATGGTAAAAGAATTGGTCAGGCTTAGAAAATTACTTGAGCAAAAACTATGTAAAATAAATATTGTTCAACAAATTTATACAAGCGATGCCAATTTTATTTTGGTAAGATTTAAAGATGCTGAAAAAGTATATGCTTATTTACTCAGTGAAGGAATTGTTGTAAGAAACAGGGCAAACATCATACTGTGTGAAGAATGTTTGCGTATTACAGTTGGCAGCAGTGCCGAAAATGAATTGTTGCTGAATGCACTTTTAAAATATTAAACCAGCTTTTATGAAACGAATACTTTTTATTGATAGGGATGGAATTTTGCTGAAAGAACCGCCCGGTAGTTTTCAGATTGATAGTATTGAAAAGACAAGTTTTGTACCGGGTGCAATTACTGCCTTATCGAAAATAGCAGCCGATTTTGATTTTTATAAAGTGATGGTTACAAACCAGGATGGGCTTGGTACAGCTGCTTATCCTGAGCAGGATTTTTATCCCTTTCAAAATTTATTATTAAGAACATTACAGGGAGAAGGCTTTGTTTTTGATGAGCTGCTGATTGATAAAACCTTTGCCGCTGATAACCAGCCAACCAGAAAACCTGGAACCGGATTACTAAAACATTTATTGAACAACGCAGCATTTGATCTTGAAAATTCATTTGTAATCGGCGATAGGTGGAGCGATATAGAATTGGCAAAAAATATAGGCTGCAAAGCAATTTATTTAAAAGGATTGCATGAGCTGAATGATAATGAACAAAATGAATACAAAGAAGTGATTACTTTGGAAACTGACGCCTGGAGCGATATTTATACATTTTTAAAACTCGGTTTAAGAAAAGTAACACACCAAAGAGTTACCAGCGAAACTGATATCAGCATTCAGTTAAATCTTGATGGCAGCGGTAAATCGGATATAAAAACCGGCCTCGGATTTTTTGATCACATGCTGGAGCAGATTGCAAAACATGGAAAATGTGATCTGTCAATTTTGGCAAAAGGCGATCTGCATATTGATGAACACCATACCATTGAGGATACCGGCATTGCCCTGGGCGAAACTTTTGCAAAAGCCCTTGCAGATAAGCGAAGCATGGAGCGTTATGGCTTTGTCTTACCAATGGATGAAGCCGCAGCTAAAGTGCTGATTGATTTTGGCGGTAGAAATGATATTGTATGGAATGTAATTTTTAAAAGAGAAAAGATTGGCGATATGCCAACAGAAATGTTCTACCACTTTTTTAAATCTTTCAGCGATGCGGCAAAGTGTAACCTGCATGTTGAATGCACTGGCGAAAATGAACATCACAAAATAGAGGCAATTTTTAAAGCTTTTGCCAAGGCAATTCGCATGGCTGTTAAAAGAGACCCGTTATCAAATTATTTACCCAGCACAAAAGGTTTATTATGACAGCTGCAATTATTAAATACAACGCAGGCAATACCTGCTCTGTAAGTTTTGCTTTAGAAAGATTGGGCATTGAACCAGTTATTACTGATGATCCGGATTTATTACAAACGGCTGATAAAATTATTTTTCCGGGAGTTGGTGAAGCCAGTACGGCCATACAATATTTAAAAGAAAGAAATTTAGATACACTGATAAAAAATTTGCGTCAACCTGTGTTGGGTATTTGCCTGGGCATGCAATTGTTGTGTACACATAGCGAGGAAAACGACACCGCATGTTTGGGGATTTTTGATGCTGAGGTTAAAAAATTTAATGAAGATTTAAAAGTTCCGCAGATGGGTTGGAACAAGTTGAAGGATACAACCTCATCTTTATTTACAAATTTACCCGGTGAACCTTACTGCTACTTTGTACATAGTTATTATGCAGCATTATGCCAGCAAACTACTGCTGTAACGGAGTATGGAAACAGCTTTAGTGCTGCACTTGAAAAAGACAATTTTTATGGTGTTCAATTTCATCCGGAGAAAAGTGCAACAGTAGGGGAGCAGATTTTAAAAAACTTTTTGAAACTATAATTATGGAAATCATTCCGGCAATTGATATTATTGATGGTAAATGTGTAAGGCTTACCCAGGGCGATTATGAGGATAAAAAAATTTACAATGAACATCCGCTTGAAGTAGCAAAACAATTTGAAGATGCTGGTATTAAACGCCTGCACCTGGTTGATCTGGATGGTGCGAAAGCAGGGCAAATTATCAACCTGAAAGTTTTAGAAACTATAGCGTCCAGAACATCTTTAATTATTGACTTTGGTGGCGGTATTAAAACAGAACCTGATCTGAAAAAAGTTTTTGAAGCTGGCGCAGCTTTGGCAACCATAGGAAGCATGGCAGTTAAAAACGAAAATGAATTTGTAAGCTGGCTGCAAAAATATGGGGCCAGTAAATTTTTATTAGGCGCTGATGTTAAGGGTGAGATGATTGCAGTTGGGGGATGGCTTGAAAAAACAGATATATGGGTGTACGATTTTATTGAAAAATATATGATTAAAGCTGTGCAGCAAATTTTTTGCACCGATATAAGTAAGGATGGTAAACTGGAAGGACCGGCACTCGATTTGTATCAAAATATAATAACAAAATTTCCATCTTTACATTTTATTGCCAGTGGAGGTGTGGCATGTGAGGAGGATTTATATGAACTTAAAAATGCTGGATGTAAAGGGGCAATTGTTGGTAAAGCTATTTATGAAGGGAGGATCAGTCTCAAAAGTTTAGAAAAAATAAATCAGCAATGATGATAGCAAAAATAAATGACAGCCTGGATGAAAATCAAATATCGGGGCTAACAAAAAGAATAATTGCATGCCTTGATGTAAAAGATGGCCGCACCGTAAAAGGAGTTCAGTTTAAACAATTAAAAGACGTGGGCGATCCTGTGGAACAGGCATTATATTACGCTGCACAAGGTATTGATGAACTTGTTTTCCTGGATATATCTGCTACCAACGAAAAAAGAAAAACGATGGCAGCACTGGTTAATGCTGTTGCAAAAAATATCAATATTCCCTTTACAGTAGGTGGCGGCATCAGCAGTGTTGATGATGTTAGCATACTGCTGCAAAATGGTGCAGATAAGGTTTCTGTTAATACAGCTGCCGTAAAAAATCCAAAACTCATAAGTGATTTAGCGAATCAATTTGGCAGCCAATGTATAGTGCTTGCTGTTGATACAAAACCAGAAAACGGCGAATGGTTTGTTTACCTCAATGGAGGAACAGTGCCTACCAAATTAAAAACAAGTGAATGGGTAAAACAAGCTGAATCAATTGGTGCTGGCGAAATATTACTAACCTCTATGGCCAATGATGGCACACGCCAGGGCTTTGCGTTATCTCTCACTGCTCATATTTCGCAACTGGTAAACATACCGGTTATTGCAAGCGGTGGTGCAGGCAATATGCAGCATTTTACTGAAGTATTTATAACTGGTAAGGCAGATGCTGCTCTGGCGGCGGGCATATTTCACGAAAAAACTCTAGAGATTCCAACACTTAAAAATTATTTAAAATCACAAAAAATAAATGTACGGATATGAAACCGGAATTTGAAAAATATAAAGATGGATTGGTGCCTGTAATTGTACAGGATAGCGTTACTAATATTGTTTTAATGCTGGGCTATATGAATGAAGCGGCATACCAAAAAACCATTTCAGAAAACAAAGTTGTTTTCTTCAGCCGCTCCAAACAAAGGCTTTGGCTTAAGGGTGAGACTTCTGGCAATTACCTGCATGTAAAAAAAATGCTGCTGGATTGTGATAACGATTGTATTTTAATTAAAGCTTTGCCTGAAGGCCCTGTTTGCCATACTGGAGCAGATACCTGCTTTGCAGAAAAAAACATTTCTAATAATTTTCTGTTTGCGCTGGAGCAGATCATCAGCGATAGAAAAAATAACCCTGCTGAAAACTCATATACAACTTCTCTTTTTAAAAAAGGGATTAATGCCATTGCCCAAAAAGTAGGTGAGGAGGCAGTAGAGTTGATTATTGAAGCAAAAGATGAAGACGACGATAAGTTTAAAAATGAAGTTGCAGATCTTTTATTTCATTTGCTGGTATTATTAAATGCCAAATCTACATCTTTGCAGGATATTGTGGAAGTATTGAAAGGCCGGCATGTTAAATAAAAATGCTTTACATGATTATCCTGTTTTAAAACTTATCAACCAATAATAGCTTGGAAGAAAAGAAAAAATTATTAATAAAATTATCAGGCATCAGCTTTTAACTATCTCAATTGAATTGCGTTTTAAACATTCTCCCAATCTGGAATATTCATTTAACAAAGAAAATATATCTTACAATATGAAATATTAGAGAACTGATACCTGTTTTAATACTTTCAGTAAAAGCTTTGATGGCTGTAAAGCTGATTGTACTGACAATGATATTAAAATTTTTACCTAAAATATTTTTTTGGTATGAAAGGTTTATAAAAAAAACGGAATGCAAAAAATTAAAACTGCCTTATGTTCTTTTGGCATGAGTGGCCGGGTTTTTCATGCACCCTTTATTCATTTGCATGAAGGTTTTGAATTGTATGCAGTATTTGAAAGAACAAAAAATCTGGGCGCAGAAAAATATCCGGGAATAAAAACATTCCGGACTCTGGAAGCGATGCTATCTGATGCTGCCATTGATCTGGTGATTGTAAATACACCAAACTACACGCATTTTGAATATGCAAAACTCGCTTTGCTGGCAGGTAAAAATGTGGTAGTTGAAAAAGCTTTCACTACCACTGTTGCACAAGCTGAAGAATTGATTGCATTGGCAGGAAAGCAAAATAAAAAATTATCTGTTTATCAAAACCGCCGTTGGGACAGTGATTACAAAACCGTTGAGAAAATTGTATTGCAAAAGTTACTGGGTGAAATCGTAGAAGCCGAAATACATTTTGACCGGTACAATGCAAATTTAAGCCCCAAGCTGCACAAAGAAACTCCTGGCCCGGGCGCAGGCATATTGCCGGATCTTGGTCCGCATTTAATTGATCAGGCTTTGCAATTATTTGGTATGCCCGAAGCTGTTTTTGCAGATGCAACTAATTTAAGAGCCATCTCACTTGTAGAAGATTATATTGAGCTGATTTTGTTTTATAAAAATTTAAGGGTACGATTGAAAGCTGGTTATCTGGTAAGAGAATTATTACCTGCGTACATTTTTCATGGCACTAAAGGAAGTTTTTTAAAGCCACGGGCCGATGTACAGGAACGGGATCTGCAAATACAAAAAAAACTTACCGATGCAGATTGGGGAACAGAGGAAGAGACAGGAATGGGATTATTGCATACTGAAATAGATGGCAAAGTTGTACGAAATTACATGCTTTCAGAGAAAGGAAATTATATGGAGTATTACCAAGGTATTTATGAAGCGATACGGAATAACAAACCATTGCCGGTTACTGCTGCGGAAGGAAGAGATGTGATAAAAATTATTGAAGCCTCTTTACAAAGTGTAAAAGAAAAAAGGGTTGTACAACTGCAGAATAATTTATTTGTTTAAACTGATGTAAAGAAAACCTTAAGCAATGTTTCAATAATTGCAAAGATGAACTTAAAACTGCCCAATTCCAGTTCCTTCTCATTTGAAGAGGGAACTCGGCTGAGGTCAAATAAAAAATATGATAGTAGATACGATTGTTAATGCTCACAAATACTTTTCTGTTCATCCTTTATTTGCAAAGGCATTTGAATTTATAAATGCAACAGATCTTGCAAATGAACCCGATGGAAAATCAGAAATATCCGAAGGTTTAATAGCAATCTTCTCGAATAATACCGGTATGTCTGCCGAAGCATCTGTTTCAGAATTTGAATGTCATAACAAAAATATTGACATACAGCTTTGCATAAAAGGTGTAGAAACCATTGGTTGGAAACCAAGAGAGAAATGTGTTGCAGAAAACGGTGGTTACAATACAGATGAAGATGTGCAGTTGTATAATGAGCTACCCGATATGTATTTTCAATTAACCGATGGTCAGTTTGCTATCTTCTTTCCTGAAGATGTGCATGCACCCATGATAGGTGATAAAGCAATAAAAAAACTGGTTATCAAAATAAAAAAATAGGTGTTTAGCAGTAAATGATAACTTTTAAGGTGCTATACGGTATAATTTAGAACCGGAAATTTAAAATTCTAAACTTGAAACCCTCAAATATGCAAACTTGCAATACCATAATGTTTCGTTGGTTAAAACCCATTTTTTTTGATATTAACCATAATTCATTCAAGCCTATCTCAAACTTAATCTTAAGGTGGTAATTTTATTGATATTACTGCAATTTTTCCTTTGTTAAAGCGATACTAAAAAAAGATTTTAGTAGTTACTAACAGTGTTTTAAAGCTATTTTTGCTCATTCTTTATCGGATGTTCGGGCAATACATTTAAAGTTTTATTATCACCAATCATCACTGCTTTATTCACTTATCTGTAAATCGTAAAAGATTTAAGGATTTGATTTATTACAAAATGTTGACGGAGAAACAAAATTTAAAATAATTAAAATAATCAGGCATGTTAATTAAAAAATTCACAGAGTATAAAAGGCTTAAGGGTAAACTGATTTATCTCCCTTTGATATGCATGATACTATTACATATGCCCATTGTTTTTGCAGCCACTAAAGTTCATATTCAGTCAGTGCCTGTGAATATTCTAGATAATAACCTTGCCAATATTGCTAAAACGAATGTTACAGTAAATGCCATAGATAAGGAATATGATAGCTTACATCTGGATAATATGGGCTTGTCTAAAACAGTCTTTACTTATGCAATCAATGGATTTAATTACCTGGTGGAGCAAGGTAAGGTTGCAAAAGATAATATTATTTCTATTGTAGATTTTAGCCAGCCCTCTTCCAAAAAAAGATTGTTTGTAATTGATTTAAATAATTTTCGTGTTTTGTACAATACCTATGTTGCCCATGGAGTTAATTCGGGTAAAGAATACGCCAACCAGTTTTCAAACATACCGGAGAGTAATAAAAGCAGTCTTGGTTTTTACGAAACTAAAAATACTTACCAGGGCGGTAATGGTTATTCATTGAGGCTTGAAGGTTTGGAAAGAGGCATTAATGACAATGCAGAAAAACGCGACATTGTTATTCATGGAGCAGGTTATGTAGATGAAGCTTTGATACGTTCACAAGGTTATATTGGCCGTAGCTGGGGTTGCCCGGCTTTACCAGAAAAATTACACAAGCCTATCATTGATAAAATAAAAAACGGAAGCTGTTTATTTATTTATAGTGAAAATAATGCCTACCTTAAAAAGTCGAAGATTATCAATGCCTAATTTTTCCTACAGCATTTTCTTAATTAGTTTGCCCAGCATCATCAAACTATAATATACATCATCGTTCCAGGGTTTGCCAAAACTCAGGCGTATACAGTTTTCATAATTGTTACCCGATGAGAAAATTTTTCCGGGCACAATAGATGTTTGATGCTTCATAGCTTCGGTACGTAATTTAAATGCATTTATTTTTTTGTTCAGCTCAAGCCATAGTATAAAACCTCCGTGTGGGCGGGAAACTTTTGTATCAGCAGGTAAATATTTTATAATACCCTGCACATAGCGTAAACTCTGTGTGTATAATACTTTGCGAAGATTTTTTAAATGAAATTCGTAACGGCCATGTTTTAAATAATGTGCAAGGGCAGTCTGCGTAAGCGTTGGGGTGCTTATGTTCTGTATCCTTTTTAATTGCTTTGCAGTGGTGGCTTCCATTAAAACAATCAACATTAATGGCATTGATTTCCTGCTGCCAACCTATACCGAAAATTCTCTGATGAATAAATTAAAAAATAAACTGGAGCAGCTACGTTTGGGAAGAGATACGGATTTACATGGATGGAATTATATGATCTAAAAAGAGTGCACAGCTTATTTGCATGCAGGGTGTAATTATTTTTTTAGAAAGTTATTGTCTTCTTTAAATTTTTATTTAAAGAAGACTTTTTTTATTACCCGTTTTTTCTGTCTTTAAATTCATAAACTTCAGATATTGCAAATTAGTAACATTGAATTTTGTAATTTATGAATACCGATGTGTAACAATAGTAAGCAATTGTGGACCCAATTTTGTATTTATAGTATCAGTTAACCCAAACCTGGGTTAACTGTAATTTCTCTCCAATTATCTCATTAAAAAGACTTCTGTTAAACAAAGTTTAATGGTAATATTTTTCCGTACTAAAAAAAAAAAATTATGAAAAAGTCTTTACTCTTTATTATTTTAATCATTACCGGATTTTTTGCTCTTGCACAATTTCCTACTACAGTTACAACTGCCAACAATTGTTCTGTTTTTCGCAATTTTAATAACAGCGATGAGGGTTTCAGTTCGCCAAGTATTTATTCAGATAACAATGATGTTGCATTTAGCTGGAATTCAGTAGCAGGTGCTGAAATAGAATCCAGCGGATTAAACGTAAGATCTGCCAGCCTTATTTCTCCATCCTATGTATTGGCGTCAAATGGGCGGGTAACTGTTGGCTTCAGGTATTCAGCGCCCGTTGGTACAGAATACAGAATAAGAGTTATATCATCAGCTTCAACTCCTCCCATAGAAATACTCGCCAATACAGCCAACGGCCCTGTTTACACCCCTTTACTGGCTACTTCAGGAAATATTTGCTTATTATTAACCGATGAAGACCTGACAATTGGCAGGAGTATAAGGTTTGAATTTACTTTCAGAGCCAGTTTGCCCGGTAACATTTTATTTGATGACTTTGCGTTGGTTGGAGCGGCGGGAGGCCCATTGCCCGTGGTGTTTGAGGGGTTTGTTGCAAGAAAGAATGCCGACGGAACATTAAAGCTTTTATGGGATGTAGGTACAGAACAAAATGTAAAAGGATATTATGTAGAGAGTAGTATCAACGGGCTTAATTTTACTGAGGCCGGTTATGTTGCCGCATCGGCAAGGAGTACTTATAGTTTTGATTATGCAGAGAAATTTAAGCAAACAACTTTCCTTAGGGTTAGAAATATAGACTATGATGGCAAGAGTAAATACACTCCTATTATAAGAGTGTTTGCAACAGATCAAACAAATACACAGATTCAGATTTACCCGGTACCTGCTACTGACCAGGTAACCATTCAACATAGAAAATCGTCTGACAAAACTATCGTTTCACTGGTAAGCCCCGATGGCAAAATTTTACAACAGGTTATTGCGTTGCCAAATTCTTTACAAACACAGCTGCATATAAATAAGCTGCAAAATGGTTTGTATTTTGTTAGATATGATGATGGGCAAGGAGAAGTTCAGGTTTCTAAAATAATAAAAAATTAAGCACGGGTTTTGGTTATAAAAAGAGTCCGCTTAAAAACGGGCTCTTTTACTTTTAAAGGTCATGATCCTTATGGCCGATATAGTTTTTCCATTTCTCTATAACGGCTTGCATATCATCGGGTATTTCGCTTTCAAAATGTACCTGCTTTAATGTAGTAGGATGAATGAAACCCAGTTCTTTAGCATGCAATGCCTGGCGCTTACATAATGCAAAACAATTTTCAACAAATTGTTTGTATTTGGTAAATACAGTTCCTTTCACAATACGATCGCCGCCATAAAAATCATCATTAAAAAGTGGGTGGCCTATCAGTTGCATGTGTACCCGTATCTGGTGTGTGCGGCCGGTTTCAAGCCTGCACTCAATCAGCGTTACATAATTAAATCTTTCTAAAACCTTGTAATGGGTAATGGCATCTTTACCATGGTCGCCTTCCGGATACGCAGTAAAAAGTTTACGAAAGCGCTGGTGCCTGCCTACATGTGCAATAACGGTTCCTTCATCTTTTTCCACATCGCCCCAAACCAAAGCAATATAACGACGATGTACGGTGTGGTTGAAAAATTGTTTGGCCAAATCGCTCATTGCCTTTTGTGTTTTAGCCATCACCAGTAAGCCGCTGGTATTTTTATCTATGCGGTGTACAAGGCCAAAGCGATTGAGTTCGCTTTCATCAAGCGTGGGATTTTGTTGTTGCAGATAATATGCAACTGCATTAACCAAAGTGCCATTGGGATTGCCGCTGCCTGGGTGTACCACCATGCCGGCAGGTTTATTTATGATCATTAAACTTTCATCTTCGTACTGAATATTAAGCGGAATATTTTCCGGAACAATATCCGAACTCTCAGGCGAACGGTTATCAAAAACAACTATATTATCAAACGGTCTTACTTTATAATTACTCTTCACGGGCTTTTCATTCACCAGCACCATTTCATTATCAATACCCTGCTGAATTTTATTGCGGGTAGCGCCTTCAATCCTCGTCATTAAAAACTTATCAATACGAAGCGACTCCTGACCCTTAGGAATCGTTATCACCAGTTTTTCGTACAACTCCTCAATTTCCGGTTGCTCATCTTCAATATCTTCAGATATTTTACTCATTTGTTTATTTTGTTTTAATTATCAGTAGCAAATAACTCCAAACTACAAACCCTAAACCCCAAACTTCTTTCAATTATCTTTGCAAATTAAAACATTGCAGTGGATAAGCAGAAAGTGATATTTAAAGACCTTGGAATTATTGAATACAAAACTGCCTGGGATTATCAGGAATTGTTGCTGAATGAGAATGTACGAATCAAATCTGCAATACGGAATGCTGCTGCAATTCACGAATCATCACTCACCAATCACGACTCTCTACTCACCACACAAAACTACTTTCTTCTTTGTGAGCATCCATCGGTTTACACTTTAGGTAAAAGCGGCAAAAAAGAGCATGTATTGATGACGGATGATGAACTTGCCGAAAATGATATTGCGTTTTTTAACACCAACAGGGGCGGAGATATAACTTTTCATGGGCTGCAGCAAATTGTTGGCTATCCTATTCTGGATCTGGAAAAATATTATACTGATATTGGTAAATACCTACGAAACCTGGAAGAATTGATTATTTTAACTATTGCAGAATATGGTATTAAAGGAGGTAGAAGCAAAGGAGAAACCGGTGTTTGGATTGATCAAGATGTACCTGGCAAGGAAAGGAAAATTTGCGCCATTGGTGTACGTTGCAGCCGGTGGATAACCATGCATGGATTTGCGCTAAATGTAAATACCGACCTTAGTTACTTTAACAATATCATACCCTGCGGTATTCAAAACAAACAGGTTACTTCTGTTGAAAAGGAACTGGGATGCAAGGTTGATTTTGCGGAGATAAAAGAAAAATTGAAAATAAATTTTGCAAAGGTATTTGAATCAATACTGATTGATTGATATTTTATTTTGATTTTTTTTCTTCGCCGGATATAAAAAACTTATTCTCTTCCAGTAAAAAATCGTTTTTATATATTTCAAACTGGTACCAGCCGCCATGCATAAAATGCACCTTTTCAATAACAAAATAATCATCCGGCGGATTTTTTATTTCGAACAGCAGCTTATAGTCTTCTGTTAAAAACCTGATGAGGTATTTGTTGGCTTTTACATTAAAAAGTTTGGTTACTACATTATTATCTTTATCAGTAAAAATCCGTTTGCTTGGGTATGTTATTACCTGGTTTACAATTTCATCGCTTACTTCTGTTACTATTGGTTTTTTTACAGGGTTATTTGAATTTTTTGCTGAATTTTTATTTTTATTTTTAGCTGCCCTGGCAAGTTCAAGTTCTTTTTGCAATCTTATTTTTTCTTCCTGAAGCTTTATGTTTTTTTCGTAGAGGGCATTTATTTCCTGTATGAGTTTTGTATAGTCTATTACTGTATTTACCTCGGGTCTTTTTGATGGGGTAAGCAGGTAAACACCGGTATCAAAACCAATAAATAGGCGGTAAAACATTTTATTATAAGGCGGTGTAGAATCTGTAAACCCATTTACAGAATTTTGTGGGTTAAGGATGGATGCAATACTAAAGAAATTTTTGGTACTGTCGTAAGAGCGTTGCACACTAATGCCTTTTACCGGTTTACCATAATTGTTAAGCCAGAAAATGCTTATTTTTCCATCCGTATTTTTTAAAGTAAAGTCTGGAAGGGTAGCCTGCCCAAAAAGGCTGCCAGCGATCATTATACAACAAAAAGTAAAGAGAAAATAAAATCTATACATTGTAGTTTCAATCAGATTCAGAATATTAACGTATTCAAAGGTAAAGATTTATTTCCCTGCAACCCGCCGGTATGCATACATAAAATTTCACTTCCTTTTTTAAAAATATCTTTTTTAATATTATCAATAACGCCAAAAAGCATTTTAGCAGTATAAACAAAATCAAGCGGCAGGTTATACCGCATCCAGCAATCATTCATAAAATCTATTAGTTCCGCTGTTTTTTTTGCGTATCCTCCAAAATGATACTCGCCTGATATTATCAGGTTCTTAAAATCCTCGTTGCTTCCTGTTAACTCCTTTATGCTATTTTTATTGTCTGTAATGCCTTTCAAAACTTCAAAACTGATGACTTTTTGTTGCGGCCTTGCGGCTAAAAGCAGGCCCGCAGTTGTTGTTGATGTGCCCGATGCAGTACAGATATGCGTATAGTTTTTATCTGTTGTTAAATTCATAATTAAAGCCGCACCTTTTGCGCCGAGCGGGTGCCGGCCACCTTCGGGTATAATCACACATTCACCAAATTCATTTTTTAAATTACTGATGAACGCTGCATTATTTTTATTTGCATAATTTTCTCTGCTTATAAATTTTAACTGCATACCATCCTGCATGCATTGCTGTAATGTGTGCGAAAGCAATAAAGGTTTTTCGCCTCTTACAATACCGATGCTCTTTAGTTGCATTGCGTTGCATGCAAAAGCAGTAGCAGCCAGGTGATTGGAGTAGGCGCCACCAAAAGTTAAAACGGTATCCTGTTTAGCTGCAATAGCTGCTTGTAAAAAATAATGCAGTTTAAAAAGTTTATTGCCCGAAACAAGCGGATGAATTTTATCTAAACGCAAAACCGATACACTAACCTGTTTTTCTGTAAACAGTTCATCATGCAGTTCTTCAATCACGGCTTTTGAAACATCAAAAAGCATTTGGTTAAAACTTAAAGGTTTATACTATTTTTGTGCCGCAAAAATCAGTAAATAATTTTTCAATTGATAATTTAATTAAAGATGCAACCAACGCTTTTAATTTTAGCAGCAGGAATGGCCAGTAGGTACGGTAGTATGAAACAGACTGAAGGCTTTGGCCCAAGTGGAGAAACGATTATGGATTATTCAATTTACGATGCCATCAGGGCGGGTTTTGGTAAAGTGGTGTTTATTATCCGTAAAGATTTTGCCGAAGGTTTTAAAGCGAGTTTTGAACCTAAATTGCAGGGCAAAATAAAAACGGAATATGTGTACCAGGAAATGGATTCGTACCTGGATGGACTGAATATACCTGCCGGCAGAACCAAACCCTGGGGCACTGCACATGCGGTACTTTGCGGTAAAAATGTAATTAACGAACCTTTTGCTGTAATTAATGCTGATGATTATTATGGTGTGGATGCATTTGTAAAAGCGGCTGATTTTTTAAATAATAAATGTGATGAAAAGCATTATGCCATAATAGGCTACGAACTGGAAAGAACATTGAGTGATCATGGATCTGTAAGTCGTGGTGTATGCCAGGTTGATGCAGAAAACAATTTAATCACCATTAAAGAAAGAACAAAAATTTATAAAGAGAACGATGTTATCACTTATGAAGATGAAGAAGGAAAACATACGGTGCCATCCGACTCAAGCGTATCTATGAATTTCTGGTGTTTTCATCCGGCATTGTTTGCCACAACCGAAAAACTTTTTCTGGATTTTGTAAAAAAGAATACGGATAATATTAAAGCAGAATTTTTTATACCCATCGTTGCTGAAGATTTTATGGAAAATGAGGGCGGGAAAATAAATGTTATACCAACTTCATCGCAATGGTTTGGGGTAACTTATAAAGAAGATGCTCCGGTAGTGAAAGCCAGCGTAGATAAACTGGTTGCTGATGAGGTATATCCGCTATCGCTCTGGCAATAAAATTTTTTTATAAAAAAAGCTGTTGATTTTGTCAACAGCTTTTTAATAGTTTTCCGGGGGTTATTTAGTTTCCAACCACCATAAATACAAACTCTTCCATTTTTTTAACCTGTTGCTCACGGCTTAATCCTTTTAAAGCCGTGTTGGCTGGTAATTTAAAGTTTGATGTATCGCCTGCATCTTTTGCAGCTTCAATCAATTTAAAAATATTTTTAGATTTGGCGGCAAATACAACACCATCAGCCGTAAGGTTTTTTGATGTGATGATGCCGATGATCTGACCGCTATTGTTTAATACCGGGCCCCCACTATTACCCGGGTTTACCGATACAGAAACCTGGTAAGCAGTAGAGTCATCTTCGAAACCAGATTTTGCACTAACATATCCTTCGCCATAAACAATTTGGTTACGGGGGTAGCCGAGTGTAAATATCTGTTCGCCCAGGTTTGAATTGGTCTTGTTAATCGAATAAGGCAGGTTGTAGATTGTTTTATAAGCCGTATCTGTAATTTTTAAAATTGCGAGGTCGGTATTTTGATCAGTATAAACTGCCTGCGCTGTAAAATATTCTCCCTTATTATTTTCTACATAAATTGTTTTAAGCCTGTTAACCACGTGGGCATTGGTTACAATAAAGCCTTTCCCATCAATTAAAAAACCGGTAGCCCTATAGTCAGCCTTTGGAGTTTTTAAACCCGAACTAATGGTTCTGTTAAGTTGATCTACTTTCTTTTGTGTATTGTCAATCTTATCCATTAAAACAGTAATGCTGCCATTACCAACTTTATTACTGTAAGAACTTATTACTACAGTAGTAACAATAGAAACGATACCCGCAATAGAAGCTGCTACAGCAATATTGCGTTTGTATTTTTTCCAGATAAAAACAACTTTAGCTTTTCCGGTTAATTGCTTTTTGCTAATGATACCTTCTTCCGTCAGTTTACTTTCAACTTCGTATAAAGCGTGTTTAAACGCCTTAATATTTGCCTGCTTATTAAGCTCGTTAAACAAAAAAGTATGCTCAACCACCATCTGGTCAATATCAGCATTGTTTTTACGAATTTCTTCGAAAAATCCTTTCTCTTTTACGTCCATTTCTCCTTTCAGATAGCGCTCAACCGTTTCTATAAGTAATAATTCGTCCATGTTAATTTCCGTTTTTATATTGTGCAAAAAACAACTTTTTCAACCTCACCAGGCATTTATACTTCTGGGTTTTGGCATTATCGGCATTGGTGTAACCAAATTCCGATGCTATTTCCTGCATATTCTTTTTTTGAATGTAATATGCGTCTAATAAACTTTTACAAGGTTCTCCAATTTTACCCATGGCCGCTTCCATAAGTGTAAAATCGGTATTGTTTTTTTCATGCATTTCCAGGTCTTCCTCCACGGCCACTGTATCTTCTACATTTTCAATCAGGCTTCCATATCGCTGCAATTGTTGCAATCTTTTTAACCAAAGCCGCCTGCAAACTGAATATATATACGTTTTTAAAAGACAATTCAGTTCAAATGTACCCGAAACAGCTTTTTCAAAAATAACAATCATCGCCTCCTGAAAAATATCTCTTGCTTCATCACTATCGCCGTTGTTGTTAAGTATAAAAGCTTGAATCATAGGATAGTTATCCCTATAAATAGCTTCCACAACCGATCTGTCATTTAAGGCCAAACCTTCCAGCAATTGCTTTTCCTGTTCTAAATTACTCACCTGCTATATATTTATTAATACGTTTACCTGCAATTTGTAACCCAAAAACAACGAAAATAAACTTTTTAAAAAAACTTGGGTTACCTTTTCTCATTCCCGGTATAAATATCAAATTATAATTTTAAAATTTAAACAAAACACAAAATGAAAAAAGTAATCTTAGCTTTAGCAATCGTATCTGTATCTTTTGCAGCTTGTAACAATGGTGAAGAAAAAAAGGTTGACGAAGTAAAAACTTCTGATACTACTACCGTAGTTACTCCAAATCCTGCTGATACTGTAAAAGTTATTACAGATTCAACTGTAAAAACTACAGTTACTACTGATACAATCAAGAAGTAATTAAATACCGGTTGATCGCTTGTTTTAATACCGGTAACAAAGATTTTAATGGACAAGCAATCGAATTTGCCCCGCTTTTTATTAAGTGGGGCATTTTTTTGTAGTTTAAACCGGAAAGCCTATTTTTGAATTATAAATGACAAACAAAAGCACAAATACCTGGTTTTATTTTAGCTACTATTTTATGAATAGACCGGGGAGCCTTTGTTAAAACTGAATCAAAACAGACTAACATAAAAAGTCCCCCGACAAAATCGGGGGATTTTTGTTTTAATACTATGCAAAAAAGAGTTTCAATACAGGGTTTTGAAGGATGCTTTCACCAGGTGGCGGCAAAGCAGTATTATGGTGAGGATACTGAAGTAATCTGTTGCTCTACTTTTAAAGAAGTTGTAAAAAACACTGCAGCCGGTAAACAATCAAATGGTGGTATTATGGCCATAGAAAATTCTATTGCCGGTAGCATTTTACCTAACTATAATTTGATATTAAAAAACAATGTAAAAATTGTAGGTGAAGTTTATCTGCAGATAAAACAGCACTTACTTGTAAACCGTGGCGTACAACTTACAGATATAAACGAAGTGCACTCTCATTATATGGCCATACAGCAATGCAGCACTTTTTTAGATAAGTATAACTGGAAACTTGTTGAAACTGAAGACACAGCCCTTAGTGCAAAACATATTCATCAATATAAAAGCAAGCACGCTGCGGCTATTGCCGGTAAATTGGCTGCGGATATTTATGATATGGATATTATTGCTCCCAACATTCATACACAAAAAAATAATTATACCCGCTTTTTGGTATTGATACACAAAGATGCAGCAGCTAATGTAACAGAGGCTGATAAAGCATCTGTAAATTTTGTTACCAGCAATGAAAAAGGAAGCCTTGGAAAAGTATTGACTGTAATTGCGGCTGAAGGAATCAATCTTTCCAAATTACAATCAATGCCTATACCGGGCAGTAATTTTAAATATTCTTTTCATGCTGATATGGAGTTTGATAATGTAGAGCAGTTGAATGAGCTGTTGATCAAATTGCAAAATACAACTGAGCAACTAACGGTTTTAGGCATTTATAAAAACGGAAAAATAGTATAGTATGCAAATTGCAAAAAGGCTTGAAGGTATTGGCGAATATTATTTTTCTCAAAAACTGAGAGAGATAGATGAATTGAATAAGCAGGGAAAAAATATTATCAGCCTGGGTATTGGTAGTCCGGATATGGCACCACACCCTGATGTTATTAGAGTATTGCAGGAAGAATCAGCCAAACCCACAACCCATGCCTATCAAAGCTATAAAGGCAGTCCGGTTTTACGAAACGCCATTGCAGACTGGTATAAAAAATGGTACGGTGTTACTTTACAAGCTGATGCAGAAATACTGCCTTTGATTGGTAGCAAAGAAGGTATTATGCATATTTGCATGACTTATTTAAATGAAGGCGATGCAGTGCTGATACCAAACCCGGGTTATCCAACTTACAAAGCTGCTGCAACAATTGCAGGCGCAACATGTATTGCATACGAGTTGACAGCCGAAAAAAACTGGTTTCCTGACTTTGAAGAAATTGAAAAAAATGATTTAAGTAAAGTAAAGTTGATGTTTGTAAATTATCCGCACATGCCAACCGGTCAACAAGCTAGCGAAGAAGTTTTTACTGAGCTTGTTGCATTTGCAAAAAAGCACAGTATTTTAATTGTGCATGATAATCCTTACAGTTTTATTTTAAATGATAAACCTATCAGTATGCTTGCAACAGCAGGCGCCGGAGATTGTGTGGTGGAACTAAATTCGCTCAGCAAATCGCACAATATGGCCGGCTGGCGCATTGGTATGCTTTGCGGAGCTAAAAACTTTATTGATGATGTGATGCGTTTTAAAAGCAATATGGACAGCGGTATGTTTTTACCATTGCAACTCGCCGCAGCAGAGGCTTTAACTATGGGTAAAGAATGGCACGATGAGGTAAATAATGTTTATAAAACAAGACGGGAA
>JANMBZ010000032.1:0-5358 GCA_031360765.1 Chitinophagaceae bacterium | reverse complement strand
TCCTATTTCAAGAAAATAGAAAATAATAATAGCCCCGATCTTTTGGAAGTGGCGAATGGTACCATTGGAAGCAGACCGGGATTTAATATTGAAATCAATCCTGTAGGTGCAGGCGGGTTACTGATATCATCCCCAAATTTAACTATTGATAATACAACAACCAGCAAATCAATACTGATATACGGTACACAAAGTTTAACCATAAACAGCGCAATCGGGGATGTAAGCGGAACCGGCGGGCAAATACAAATATTGAATACTTCTACTGTTACCCTGGGCGGAACTGCAAACAATACATACTCAGGTAATAGTACTACATTCGATGGCGGCGGATTACTGATCTTAAATAAATCTGCCGGCATTAAAGCAATAGGCAATAACCTGATCATCAGCAATGGATCAACAGTGAGAACTGACGCAGATAACCAGTTTGGCACGGGTACGCCTGCACTGGTTACCATCAATGGCAGCGGGATATTTAACGGCAACGGAAAAACTCAGAAAATTGCTTTAGCCAGTTCAAGCAGCACATCTTCTGTAACTATGGGAGCCGGAGCCCTGGTTATTGATAATACAGGTACTGACACCTATGATGGAATTATCAGTGGAACTGGAGCAACGCTTACCAAATCAAATACGGGCAACCAAACTTTAAGAGGTGCAAATACCTATACAGGATTAACAACTATAAGCGGAGGTACTTTGCAATTAAACAGAACAGGTGGTACAACAATACCCGTAACCAACAATGTAACCATAAGCGCAGGTACCCTGAGAATCAGCAGTAATCAAACTTTAAATACATTGGTAAATAACGGCACCGTTATTATTGATCCGGGGGTAACACTCACTGTTGGCAGCATCACCGGTTCGGGAAATCTTACAGGTTCGGCCACATCTAACCTCGTAATTACCGGTACCGGTTCTACTTTAAATTTTACACAAACATCAGCGGCTACACGCTCTTTAAATAATCTTACTTTAAACAATGGCAGCAGTGCCACACTGGGCAGTGCCGTGGATGTGTATGGTACTATTGCTTTAACATCAGCATCGCTGAATATAAATACACAGAACCTTACCTTAAAATCAAATGCCAGCGGCACGGCCCGTATTGCCGATGTTACGGGCAGCAGCATTTCCAATGCTACCAATGTTACCGTAGAGCGCTGGATACCCTTGCGTGGCAACAGTGCTACCGGTGGCCGTGCCTATCGCTTACTGGCACCAACAGTAAATACCAGCGGCAGCATACAGGCCAACTGGATGGAAACAGGTATCAATACCGCTATTGGAACCAATGTAAACCCGGTTGCCAACTTCGGCACACAAATATCCGGCACGGGTGGCAATGCCAATGGTTTTGATGTTACCCAAACCAATGCCCCTTCGCTTTATTTAACTGCCAATGCAACTACACCCACTTACACTGCTATTGGCAATACCACGCAAAGCTTAAATGCCCTCACCGGCTACTTTCTGTATATACGGGGCGACCGCAGCGTAAGCATGCAGGTGCCGCTGGGAACCAATATGCCTACAACCAGCACCACACTACGTACTACAGGCAGCCTGGTAACGGGCCCTGTAAGCAGCTTTACCAATGGGTTTGTGGGCGGCGGGGCATTAAACCTGGTTACCAATCCTTATCCCTCACCCATAGACTGGAGCTTATTGCAACCTGCCTGTACCAATGTAGGTACGGCTTATACTTTATGGGATCCCAATGTGGGCAGCCGCGGAGGATTTGTTACCGTAACCACTGGCGGCACCGTAAGCGGTGGGGGAACGGCTACTAAATTTATTCAACCCGGCCAGGCATTTTTTGTACAGGCAAGTGGGGGAGTGCCTGCTGTAAATATGCAGGAAAGCCATAAAACAGCGGGTAATAACAATACCGTATTTTTAGTTCCGCCTCAATCTTTTCAAACGTCGCTTTATTTTACAGAAGACAGTGGCTACCGCCGCATGGCTGATGGGGTAAATGTTTTGTATGATGATGTATATAGCTCAGATGTGGATGGTAATGATGCTACCGAAATTAACAATTGGGATGAGAACATTGCCATTAACCGCCAAAGCAAACACCTGGCTATTGAAAGCCGCCCGGTAATTATCACCCGTGATACCATACCGCTTTTTATGAACAACATGAAACAGCGGAACTATGAATTTGAATTTACGCCGGCTTCCTTTACCCATATTGGTTTAAAGGCCGAGCTGGTTGATAATTACCTTAACCGCCGCACCCTGCTGAGTGTGGTGGATACATCCAGGGTTTTCTTTACCGTTACCGCCGATCCTGCATCGGCAGCCAGCAACCGTTTTATGGTTGTATTTGGGCCGCAGAGCCCCTTGGCGATAGATGTGTTAACGATAAGTGCCAAAGCAAAAATCAATGGGGTAGCCCTAACCTGGACAGCCAGCACTGAAAGTAATATGGATAGGTACGAAGTGCAAAGAAGTAATGAAGGTTTAAGTTTTACAAAAATAAATACCAGCACAGCTATTGGTAACAGCCCAACAACTGTAACTTATAATTGGTTAGACAAGGACGCCAATGCCGGTGATAATTTTTACCGCATCAAAGCGATAGACAAAGCTGGCATTTTTAAATATACCGATGTGGTAAAAGTAACTTTTAGTAAAACCGGCCCATCCTTTAACGTTAGTCCTAATCCCGTAAGCGGCAACAGTATCAGGCTTCGGCTACATAATATGGTAAAGGGTATTTACCATGTAAGCATTGTTAATAACGCCGGTCAACAGGTTTACAGCGAACAGTTGCAGTACGATGGTATAAGCAGCAGCATAGCCATTAACACCGGGCTATTGGCAAAAGGCAGTTACGCTATTGTATTAACCGGCGATAACCTGCATAGCAGCCAGCAGATAATTAAAAACTAAAACAGAGTAAGTAAAATTTTAAATGGGGTTGATGCCTAAAACCTATCAGGTTTTTCTGCCGGGCTTATGTGAGATGGGGGAGCCCTATAGCGTTTGTGTATTGGCTCTCTGCCACAAACCTATTCACAGCATTCTTCGGGTAGGGTTTGCCCCGCTTCGCAGCCAACCCTGCAAGCACGATACGCCACCAGGGCCCTGAGGGCAGGATGCTGTGCATAGGTTGGCCCGATCACTTACCCAAACGTAGATTTCCTTTTTCAGGCGAGTCTCCACCACTAAAATGAATAACCGGATAAAATAAGCTATTGTTGGACTCGCCGTGCTCCGGAGTAATTTCCTCATATACGTATACGGCGAATCCTGCCACCCGCGTGGGTAGGAGTAGGACCGCCTGAAAAGTAGGGTTTTGCCACGCTGCGGAGCCAGCCCTGCAAACCCGATAGGGCCGCTATTATAACTTAATACCCTGTAAATTAATCGGATTCTGGTACTGATTGTGGGCGTTAGCCTATGTAACATCTTATAACTTGGCACAATAGAACGGATTTGTGTAAATTTACTAAATGAAACCAAGGTTATATTTTGATACATCTGTTTTTGGCGGAGTTTATGACGAAGAGTTTGAACAAATTTCTACTTTACTTTTTGAAAAGGTAAAATTGGGACAGATTATTTGCGTGTATTCAGACTTATCAGAAACCGAACTTCAAAATGCCCCGCCAAGGGTTACAGATTATTTTGCACAACTGCCCAAAGCAAATATGCAGTTTGTTGAAGTGACAGAAGAAGCATACGAACTTGCACAGAAATATTTAGACGAAAAAGTTGTTGGTAAAACAAGTGCAGATGATTGCAGACACATTGCAACAGCAACAATTAATAAAGTAGACATTTTGGTAAGCTGGAATTTCAAACATATTGTAAATGTTTTTAGAATTCGTGGGTATAATTCAGTAAATTTACGCTTTGGTTATTCGCAGCTCGACATTCGTTCACCAAAAGAAATTGTTTACAATGAAGACGATAATTAAAAAGGAAAAAACATTCGACACAGTGAAAGTGTTTCGTGAAATCAAGGAAAAAATCGCAAAAGAAACTGAAAACATGACTTTTTCAGAATTTAAAGCATATTTAAAAACGAATAGTGCTAAACTCTACACTAAATAATACGCACCCAATGTATTCGGTGTTATCTTACCGCAAACTACCTATAAATTAAAAATAAAACCCGGCTGTTACAAAATAGGCAGTAGTCGCTAGTCAGTAGTTAATAGTCATTTTCTTTTTTCTTTTCAGGCGAGTCTCCACGACTAAAATGATTAACCGGATAAAATAAGCTATTGTTGGACTCGCCGTGCTCCGGAGTAATTTCCTCTTATACGTATACTGCGAGTCCTGCCAGCCGCATGGCCCGGAGCAGGACCGCCTGAAAAGTAATGCGTTTAATATTATTTTGGAATAAACTTCAGTAATACTGCAAGTTCTTTATCGCTTATATTTTCCATTTCAGATTTATCATAAATGGAAAGCAGGTAAACAGTTGTTTCCAAAACCTGTACATAAGTAATAACTCTTGCACCTCCACTTTTTCCTTTACCCTTAGAAGCAATGGCAATACGTATTTTATAACAATTGTTACCTAATGAAGTTCCCTGCTCAGGCATATGTTTAAGGGCATGCACCAACTCAATATATTCTTTTTTAAGAGAAGGGTATTTTTTAACCAACCGTTTAAGCTCCTTCTCAAACCAGGGGATGCTAATAATTTTATAGCTCATTGAATAATTCTTCTGCAGAACGGCCCTTAAGCTTTCCTGCTTTTATTAATTTCATTTCTTCTACGGCTTCCTTAATACCTTCCAGCACTTCTGCTTTATAAGGGGTAAGCTCTTTTGCTTTTACAAAAGAAAGGCTTTCCAGCAGTTCCATTACAAAGCGGGCTTTAGTGTCTTTTATGTCTAGTAGTACTTTCATACAATATTTTTTAATTCGTTCCTGAATTCCACTCACAAAGATAATTTTTTTCTAACCATCCGATACAATGCTTTAAATTAAGTAGCATTTTTTAGAACGGCGAGTCCTGCCAGGCAAGGGGCTATGAGTAGACCGCCTACGTTTCAGGCGAGTCTCCACGACTAAAATGTTTAACCGGATAAATAAGCTATTGTTGGACCCGCCGTGCTCCGGAGTAATTTCCCATATACGTATACGTCGCGTACTGCCACCCACGTGGCTCGGAGTAGGACCGCCTGAAAAGTAAGATTTTCGCAGACAAATCATAATCTATCATAATCATCATAAAAATCTGCGTTCCAATCAAAATTGCCGAAGGCTGCTTAATTTAATCCCGGTATGTAAGGGAAAGTAAGCTGCATAACAAAGCCAACCGCTTTCTGCAAAAGGGTTTTCCTAACAACATATCTTACATAATTCCTCTTTTTTACACGACTG
>JANMBZ010000197.1:0-10299 GCA_031360765.1 Chitinophagaceae bacterium | reverse complement strand
CCCCGCAAGAACGGTAAAGGCGACAGGCTTTTCAGACCCGAGGATATCAAGAACCTGAAACTGATATACCATTTACTGCGTGAAAGAAAATACACCATGGAAGGAGCAAAAGATTTTTTGAAGCAGAATAAAAGAGTGGATGAAAAATTTGCATTGATAGAGTCTTTAAAAAAGCTGAAAGGATTTTTGCATGAATTGAAAGCGGATCTGTAATTTTTATTTTGAACAACATAGGCATATAGGAAACAATAGAAAAACACATAGACCTATGTTTTAAAACCATGTTTCTATCCTTCTATGTGGTTCAAATGTCTCCGAAAGCTTTATAACCAGCAGTTAACATAAAATTTTAGTGCAGCTAAATTTTTACTGCGATATTTAATTCTCAAAAAAATCTTCGCATAAATTTATTGTTATGAAAAAATATTTACTGAGTATATGGTTTTTAATTGCTGCAACAACCGGTTTGTTTGCACAGGCACAATACGAAGCAAGTCAGGATCCCAAACACCCCGAAGTGAAAGTGGTAAGAGGTCTTATCAATAAATACCAGATACAAAATGATACTGCATTTAAATGGTTTGGCCCCAACCAGGCCGGATATAAAGCCGATACGGCAACCTTAAATGCATTTGAACGGGCCAAAGGAAAATACCAGTTGGTGGTTTTTGGCGGTACCTGGTGTGAGGATACTCAATTTATTTTACCCAAATTTTTTAAACTGCAGGAGCAAACCGGTTTTCCGGATGAAGCGATAACCATGTTTGGCGTTAACCGTGCTAAAACCTCGTTGGGTAATATTGCCCAAGCCTTTAACATAATCAATGTGCCTACTTTTATTGTAATGAAAGAAGGTAAAGAAATTGGCCGTGTGGTAGAATACGGTAAAACCGGAAAGTGGGATAAAGAAATTGCAGCATTGCTGAATCAATAGCAGTTTATTTAATCTGGTAAACATCCACGCCCTTTTCATTCAGCAGATATACTTTACCATTCATTGCTTTTATTGCGACAAACTTTCCGAAAAAAACAGGCAGCTTATATTCTTTTAACTGCAATGATTTTAACTGGTAACTATATAATTTTTTTTCGTCGAATCCATATACGGTACTGCCATTCACTTCTACATTAGTCCAGTTTAAAAAAGCCAGCCTGTTTTTAAAACCGCCGTAATAATCAAAAATGTAAAAGCCTTTTGCAGGGTCGTACAGGTAAACAAAATTATCACGGTCAATCATTTTAACCGGTGCAGGTACGGTATCAAACAACATCCGCCAATCGGTAGATGATTGTAAAATTTTTCCTTCCTCATCTATCTTTTTTAGCCGGTAATCTTCTTCATCAAAAACCCACATGTAATTATCGTAAGAGAGCGTAACATTATTTACGTAAAAGATATTTTGTTTGCGGAGGTTTATGGTATTACGTGGTGCCAGCAACCTGTCCAGCACAACAATGGTTGAATAGTTTTTATAGTAGAGTAATGTTTTTAAAGGATTGGTAACATCAATAAAATCTGGGTTGCCATATTTTTTTACATCATTAAAAACAGCAACTGAATCGCCGGTTTCGGTTAATTTTTTTAGCTGGTTATTTTTATTGAGAAGATAAATATTATCCAGGTTATCTACATTAAAATAAGTGAAATCGCCTTTAATGGTTTTAAGGAATTGAAATGCGGAGTCGCTTTGTGGCTTCGCCACAAGGGGAATTGCCACAGAGGCACAGAAGCATAGAAAAGAAAATATGGTCTTTATTTTTTTCATTTTTTATAGTACTTCAGTTCTGTTTTTTCTCCGTCAAAAACGGCATAGCTAAAATATTTTATCCAGTCGCCCAAATTGATGTACCTGCTTTCCAGATTGTTACCGGGATTTAATTTAAAATCGATGGGCAGGTGGCGGTGGCCAAAAATAAAGTAATCGTAAAATACTGTTTGCAATACCTCTTTACAATATATGATGAGCCACTCTCCATCTTCGCCTAAAAATATTTCGTTGGTTTGCCCGGTTTGCGCCCTGCTTTTTCTGCTGAAGTAGTGTGCAATGCCCATGCCAAGGTATGGTGGCAAAATGCCAAACAACCAGTTACAGGCTTTATTGCGGAATAATTTTTTGATAAATTTATATCCATGATCACCGGGGCCAAGTCCATCGCCATGGCCAACTAAAAACTTTTTACCATTAAATACAAAAGGCATGGGTTCAAAATAAACGGGTATGTTCAACTCTGTTTGAAAATAATCTTTCATCCACATATCGTGGTTGCCAACAAAAAAATGAATGGGTATGCCTGCATCCGTTAATTCGGCCAGTTTGCCCAATATGCGTACATATCCTTTGGGAATTACCTTTTTGTACTCGTACCAAAAATCAAATAGATCGCCAACAATAAAAATCTGTACTGCATCTTCTTTTATTTCGTTCAAAAACTGGATGATCATTTTTTCACGTACAAGGCTTTCGGCAGCGTTGGGTGCACCGAGATGAAAATCGGAAAGGAAGTATATTTTTTTATTGTGGGGAACCTCCATGCACTCAGGGTTTGTTTTTTTGCTGCAGGTATTGCATCAGATCACCGGATTCAATTTCTGGATTACCGGCAAGGTCTTTATTATACCAATATATCCAGGCGGTATGTGCTTCGCCATCTTTGTAAGCAATCACTTCTTCCCGCTTGTACAAAGGCGTTTCGCCTTCTTCTGTATTCAAACCTTCGTAATCATCTAACTGGCCAATGGCCCACGAAAATTCAAGCGGGTTATTGATGCTGTACAATTCACCGGAAATAAACTTTTCTTCAGCAGTTGCAGCAGCGGCAGGATATTCACCTAAATCATACAGTTTTCCTTTTACCACGGCTTCGCCCAGCAAATGAAAATATTTGGTAAGGTATTCATATACCGGGTTGCGGAAACCACTTCGGAGTGAGCCGTACACAAACAATTTATAATTCTCGTTACTCATTATACAATAAAGATACTTGTAAAAATGCAATTAAGCCTCTACCAGAAAACAATAAACTTCTTTGGGGCCGTGTACACCGGTTACCAGCGTTTTTTCAATATCAGCAGTACGGCTGGGGCCGGTTGCAAAAGTGATGAGTGAGGGGATATTACCGGAGTATTTTTCTTTTATACTTTGCAGGGCATCTTTTACATCGTACACAAGCTGGTTGGTATAGGCTATGCATATGTGTATGGGGGCATATACACTTACCGTGCGGCCGCTTTGCTGTGCAGCACTCATTACAATGGTGCCGGTACGGGCTACTAAAAATTCGCAACCGGTTATGGATGCATCGCAACTTTCCAGGTTAATGGTATTGCTGAATGTTGAGTTCCATTTATCGGTGTTACAATAAATTTTATTCCATTGTTTTTCAGCAATCAATTGCTGCAACTGCTGCTGCATTTCTGTTTCATCAATACAAAAAGAAAATTTGCCCTGCATATTGATGAACTCCTGCGCAAAAATAATATCCAGGCTATCGGTTGCCGGATGAAAAACAGAATTGGTTCCTTCACTTTGGGGAAATGGCAAAGGCACCGGGTGACTCAGTGCCTGCCTTATTCTTTTTAAAATATTTTCTTTTGCCGTTGTTGACATTAGATTACCGGTGGTGTTTTTAATTCTTCTGGCAGCTCGGTTGATGGCTCACTGCCAACAGCATCTTTTGGTTCTGGTTCTATATCCAAAGCCTTTTTTTCTTCGTATGGCCTTTTACCAATCAACGCTTCTACATCGCTCTTAAACAACACTTCTTTTTTCAATAATTCTTTTGCCAGTTTCTCTACATCACCTTTCTTTTCAGTTAAAAGTTTCTTGGTTATCTGGTATGCATTGTCAATTAATTTACGTACCTCCTCATCAATCATTTTACCGGTTTCTTCGCTGAACGGTTTGGTAAACACATTCTCCTGGTTAGGATCGTAATAACTGATATTGCCAACCTTATCATTCATGCCATACACAGTAATCATGCTGTAAGCAATCTTGGTAATCTGCTGCAGATCGTTGCTTGCACCGGTACTTATTTTACCAAAGAAAATATCTTCGCTGGCACGTCCGCCAAGGGTCATACAAATCTGGTCCATCAACTGATCGGTGTTGTATAAGTATTGCTCCTTGGGTGTGTACTGTGCATAACCCAATGCAGCTGTACCACGTGGCACAACAGTAACTTTTAATAAAGGATATGCATGCTCCAGATACCAGCCACAAATTGCATGGCCGGCCTCGTGGTAAGCAATAATTTCTTTTTCCTCCGGAGAAATGATCTTGTTCTTTTTCTCAAGGCCGCCAATAACCCGGTCAATAGCATCCTGAAAGTCGCTCATGTCAACAGCGCCCTTTCCTTTACGTGCAGCAATCAATGCGGCTTCGTTACAAACATTGGCAATATCGGCACCGGCAAATCCCGGTGTTTGTTCGGCCAGTTTATGTATATCTAATGTTTCTGAAATTTTAATGGGGCCAAGATGCACTTTAAAAATGGCTTCTCTTCCCACAAGATCCGGACGGTCAATAGAAATTTGCCTGTCGAAACGGCCCGGACGTAGTAAAGCGGTATCCAACACATCGGGCCTGTTGGTTGCTGCAAGAATAATGATACCGAGATCGGTTCCAAAACCATCCATCTCAACCAATAACTGGTTTAATGTGTTTTCACGCTCATCATTACTCATCATCATATTCTTACCTCTTGCACGGCCTATTGCATCAATCTCATCAATAAAAATTATACAAGGCGCTTTCTCTCTTGCCTGCTTAAACAAATCACGTACACGGCTTGCACCAACACCTACAAACATCTCCACAAAATCGCTACCACTCAAACTAAAGAAGGGCACCTGTGCCTCGCCTGCAACGGCTTTGGCCAATAAGGTTTTACCGGTTCCGGGAGGGCCAACCAGCAAAGCGCCTTTTGGAATTTTACCACCCAGTGCTGTATATTTTTTTGGGTTTTTTAAGAAGTCAACAATCTCCATTACTTCTACTTTTGCTTCATCCAAACCGGCAACATCACCAAAGTTTATATTTACACGGGTGCCTTTTTCAAAAAGCGTTGCTTTGGATTTTCCGATGCTGAAAATACCGCCGCCACCTCCGCCGCCACCTGGTCCGCCTACTTTACGCATCATCATTACAAATAATAAAACGATTAGTAAAATGGGTAATAAAGTACTGATGATCTGTCCGAAAATTTCTCCTTCTTTTTCCGGAACATCAATTATCTGCGGCACATCAGGATATTTTTTATAAAACTCAATCATCTGCAGGGCAAATGTTTTATCATCAACAATATTGAAGTATAGCTGTGGCTGATCGCCTTTTACAGCTTTTGCAGCTTCGTAATTTTTGTCATCGGGCTTCAAATCCAGTGCCTGCTTGTAAAAGGAAGCTTTGGCATTTAAACTATCTGGCTTAATAAAAACCCGTACCATATCTTTATTGCCAACGGTTTTAATTTTAGCCACATCGCCCTGCAATACCATGGCATAAAATTTTTGCTGGTCAATATATATACCAGCACTGCTTACAGTGCGGAAGAAATTCCAGGCTATGATGGTTAGGAAAATGATACCATAAACCCAATATATATTGAACTTTGGTTTCTTTTTGTCATCGCCTTTCGGTGGTATGTTGTCAGGATTAAATTTCCTTTTGCTGTCTTGCTGATTCATATTTTTTTTGTGCTATTGTTGGGTGTACGGTGTTTTGTTTATTTACTTTAACAATAGACGTTTGTGTTTTGTTATTATTTTAAAATATTTTTTATCCTTCGTGTTCCATGGCCGGTGCATCGCTCCACATTTCTTCCAGTTGGTAAAATTTGCGTGGCTCGGGCAGCATCACATGTACCACCACATTAACATAGTCTATCAAAATCCATTGCTGTCCCTGGCGGCCTTCGTGTTTGTAAGCAGCCTCACCGCATTTTTCTTTTACATCGGTTTCAATAAAATCGGCGATAGCCCTTAACTGTGTGTTATTGCTGGCCTGACAAATTATAAAAAAATCGGCAACTGCTTCAGGAATTTTCCGCAGATCGAGGCTTACAATTTTTTCGCCTTTTTTCTCCTGGATGGCATGTATGATTGTTTTGAAGATCTTACTGTTTCTGGTTACCCGTACAATACTGCTTTTTTTGCGGGTATTTAATGCATTTAAATTATTCAAACCTGTAGTAGTTTTTAACCTGCATTGCAAATGTTTGCAAACACCGGTTTGTTATTGTTTTTAATCAGCTAGCACGTAGCTTGCAATTATTGGCAAAAGTAACACTTCTTTGCCATTTGAATTGTTATGATTGAAGGGAGTTTTTTTACCACTTTAGATACTGTGGACAGTACCAATAACTATGCCATGGCAAAGATAGATGCAGGATTGGCAAAGCATGGAATGGTTTGGTTTGCCAATGAGCAAACTGCAGGAAAAGGGCAAAGGGGCAAAAACTGGACATCGGAAAACGGAAAGAATATAGCTTTGAGCCTTGTTTTAGAGCCAGATAAACTTAAAATTTACAGCCATTTTCATTTAATTGCACTGGTAGCAATTGCCAGCTTTGAGTTTTTAGCAAAATATATTGATGGCGAAACTAAAATTAAATGGCCAAATGATTTGTTTTGGCGTGACAGAAAGGCAGCAGGCATTTTAATTGAAAACAAACTACAAGCCCAATCCTGGAAATGGGCTGTTGTGGGCATTGGTATAAATATTAACCAAACTGTTTTTGATAAAAGTATTGCCAATGCAGTTTCGCTTAAACAGATTACCGGTAAAACATTTAGCACGGTTGATCTTGCAAAAGAACTGTGTGATTTGATAATGATAAAATTAAATAAAGCATCAACGCTGCAAGAAACATTGCTGCAATACAACCAGCATCTTTATAAAATAAATGAACTGGTAACCTTACGAAAAGGCGGGGTAAAATTTGATACGGTAATTAAAGAGGTATCTCCACAAGGAAAATTAATAACAGTAGATGCTTTTGAACGGGAGTTTGATTTTGGAGAAGTGGAGTGGGTGTTATAATTTTTTAAGCTGAGGGCGCAGTTTATCAGAGGCCGCAACGATATTCTCTGTTTTCTCAGCTTCTCTCTGCGTGAAATTTCCCGGCTTTATAACTCTTCAGCCTTTCTTGCTTCAACCTCAAACCGGTTATTGTAATAACCTTTTCGTAAACTTTCCCAAAGATATTTTACAACAAATAAAAAATAGCCGTGCTCTTTAAATTGTTTTATATGGCAAAGCTCATGTTTTAGCCAGCGTTCATCTTTTAAAAAATCAGGCTTGCTTGTATTGTGCAGGTGAATAGTTTTGCCCAAAACCATGGCTACAGCATTGGCTTTTAATTTTTTTGCGGCAATTTTTGCAAGCCAGCTGTTTTCTTTAATGTAGAAGGTAGATTTATTCAAAACTAAGCTGCTAATTATTAGGTGCGCCGCCATCTATCCAGCAAATAAAGGCATTTATCTGCGCCTGTGTAAGGGTGCTGTTTTGTGGCATTCTTCCCGAAAGTATGGCTGCCCTGATATCTGATTTTTTTGCAAATACCTGAGCGTGTGTGGTAAATGGCCCACCGGAATTTGTAGTACCGGTTGCATGGCAATTGCTGTTTACAGAGCAAACTGAAGTAAGTATCGGCTGCACATCCGTTGAATATTTAGGGCTTATGCCTGCACATGAAAATGTAATAGCACCACCCGTTCCACCGCCGGCGGTTGTTGTACCACTTTTGCTGCAGGCAATAAATACACATGCTAACGAAAAAACAAACAATAAGATGATAATTATATTTTTCATTTTTATGGATTTTAATGTGATGACATATAAATATCGTTACTTTTCGTTAATAAGTTGCCAGGCACTTAAAATTTCCTGGCTATGTTGTTTGCTTTTAGGCTTTAAAAATATTTTACGGATAATTCCTTTTTCATTTATTAAAAATGTGGTACGATGCAGGCCCATATAGGTTCTGCCATACATTTGCTTCTCTCCCCAAACGCCGTAGCTTTCAATAATTTTATGATCGGCATCGGCAATTAAGGTAAAAGGCAAATCGTATTTTGCTTCAAATTTTTTATGCTTCTTTTCTTCATCGGGGCTTACGCCCAAAACAATAAACCCTGCCTTTTTTAAGAGGCTAAAATTATCCCGCAGGTTGCATGCCTGCACGGTGCAGGTGGGTGTATCATCTTCGGGATAAAAATAGAGCACTACTTTTTTGCCTTTATAATCGGCTAAAGAAACAGCTTTGCCGTTTTGATCTTTGCCTTTAAATGCGGGTGCTTTTTTGCCTTCTAAAAGATGTGTCATAATGCCCCAACCCCTAAAGGGGCTTTTGTACTCTGAAACTAAATGTAGTATGCAAATAGATAACAGAGCCTTGTTTATAATTTAGTTTCTTGATCTAACTTATTCTCTAATTTTCCGAATGCTCCAGTTCCCCCTTCAGGGGGCGGAGGGGGTTTTTCTTTATCTGGTGAAATGATAAACTTTCTCTGCCACATTCCCTACCTGGTCTTCTGCAATTATTTTTAACTCATGCAAACCAATGGGGCAAAGTTCATCAAAATCATAAATAAATCTGCTGCCTTTATCGTTGCTGAAGCGGAGCCAGTTGCCATCTAATAAGGCGGTAAATTTTTTAATTTCTTCAGTGTTATCCTTAACAACAAAAACAATACGGCTTTGTTTACTGCAGTTCATGCCCTCTTTAAAACCAATGGGCGCTATACTTGGCGCCATGGTATCAATCATTAATTCAAAACTACCAAACTCTCTAAAGCTGGCTTTGTACCAGCCTGTTTCATCTTTGTAAATTTCCGGCTCAGCTTTGGCATAATCATGCTTGCCATTTGCATACCGGTGCATCACCATTTTATCTGGTAAAGGCGTTATTGCTTTTATGCTTATGGGAAAAACTTTTTGTACCGGCACACTTGTGTTGTGCAGCTGATAAACTGTAAAACCTGTTTTGCCTGGCGTTTCGTTGTATTGAAAACGCATAGAATCGTACAAGCCATTTTGAGGTATATAAAAACGTATAGTGCTGTTTTCAAAAATATTTATAAAGCCCGGATGAAAAGCCCTTGGTTGAAAATAACCCATTGAATCTTTAACTTTTGTTTCGGTAACTTTTGCATTACGCTGCACAGCAAACTGCAACACCGATGTGTTTCCAAATGCATCTTTTACTACAATCTTTATATTATGTGTACTGTCATCTTCAATTTTAATTACACCATCACCATTAAATGTTTTATACACACTGTTGTTATAGCCCGGTAGCCTGCTAACATGCTCTATAAAGGCTCCGCCGGCACTTCTGGTTTTGTAATCAATATGTGCATTTAAATAGCGGGTTTCATTGTAACTGATGCTATCTAACTGAAAGCCTACAATGGGGGTATCATTTTCATATAAAACGGTTTCGTAAATGCCGTTTTTGTTAGCTGAGCCTGTGTATCGGTCGTATGCCGAAATGCCAAAGCTAACTTTATCAGTGTTGGCTATTATGAGTGCCGGACTGGTAACATACACAGCATTCACTTTTTTTAATGCAAAAATTTTGGGTGTTTGTTCATAAGTGCTTACACAACGGTCGTACACAGCCAGCCGGTAAATATCGGGTGCCACATCATCCGGTATCTGAAAGTTAAATAAAGATGGATTTAAAACTTTATCTGTTTTGGTATCTCTTATTTCAAAATGCAGGTGTGGCCCCTGAGAGCCGCCGGTATTGCCGCTTAACGCAATCGTATCACCTTTATTAACCGGAAATAAATTGGCGGGTATATCTAAAAAAACAGCCCAGCTTTTTAGTGCGTACTGTTGCTGCTTTACATATTTCTCCAGCTCAGGATAAAAATCATTCAGGTGGGCATATAAAGTGGTAAGGCCGTTGGGGTGATTTATGTAGATGGCTCTTCCAAACCCATAAGATTCGATTTTTACTTTTGCAATATAGCCATCGGCGGCTGCCAGTACTTTTTTATTTTGTGCCTTGTCGGTACGGCAATCCAAACCCATGTGATAATGATTGGGTCTTAACTCGCCAAAGTTGGCTGCCAAACCTTTTGCGGCAACAACGGGGTAGGCAAAATAATCACGGGGATAGTTTTTAGCAGGAAAAAGCTGAGCAAAAGATTTGTGGCTATTTAACTGAAATATCAGAAAAAAAAACAGGCTGAGTCTGTATTTAAACATTATATTTATGAGAGATGAGTTACTGTATGTAATATGCCGTAAAAATACATCTATTCAACTGCTTTTAATCTAAAAATAACAG
>JANMBZ010000184.1:0-8951 GCA_031360765.1 Chitinophagaceae bacterium | reverse complement strand
ACTATTCAACAAGCATTATGTTGTGTATTTGCAGTGCCCGGCTGTAATATCTACAAAAGTAAAATGGCAAAATGGGTCTGGCCACTAAAAAAACTTGAAACTTTTGTTTTATTTAAACTCAGCTACCTGCTAAGTTTTATAGCTGTTAGTATTGGCACTACACCTAAGCAACTTTTGCCCAAAAAATTACTTTTAAACTTTCAGGATTTTCTCGGCCTTCTTTTAAATTTTACAACAATGCCTAATGGGTTTACATCTAAACTTCTTAAAAAGCTAAACAGGCTATACACCGCTTTTAACAGGCTTCCAAACCATTCTGCCGAAAACTTGCTTGCAATTCCAAAAAATTATATTCCTTTGTACTGAGGTGAGGTTAATACCAGATTTTTCAATGAGTTGTAACCTTTATTGGTTACGCTCATTGGGATTCTGGCTTTTTTTTCAGGTGTCTGGCCACAAAGAAAAATTTTTAAACATACAGATTAGCTGTTCCTCTGCCTCCTCTTAAATGCTAACATCACTAGTAGTGGCCTTACACGTATCTCAACTTTCTTTTTTTGCCATTTTGGCTGATTTATTTTTTAGCATAGTATTTGAAAACCATAATGGAATATATTTGCTTCACATAATACTATCAGCATGAATTTTGGACAAGAATTTGAAAAATACGCAGTAAAACACCGTGGCATCAGCAGCAACACGCTTGATGGATATATTAAGCACAACATTCCAAATGCTGTTGCTTCCATCCCCACTTCGGGCGGCGTTGGAGATATAACTAATCTTACCCCCAACATTATTGAAGAGCGCCCTATGAACGTTGCAGTAATGGACGTGTACAGCCGTTTAATGATGGACAGGATCATCTTTTTGGGTTATCCCATCAATGATGAAGTAGCAAACATTGTTACCGCACAGTTGTTATTTTTAGAAAGTACCGACCGTACTCGTGACATACAGATGTACATTAATTGCCCCGGTGGTGGTGTATATGCCGGGCTGGGTATGTACGATACCATGCAGTTCATCACACCCGATATTGCAACCATTTGCACCGGCATGGCAGCCAGCATGGGGCAGGTGTTGATGTGTGCAGGTGCAAAAGGAAAGCGTACGGCACTAAAACATAGCCGCATTATGATGCACCAGCCAAGTGCAGGCGCAGGCGGGCAGGCAACCGATATAGAAATTACAGTAAACGAAGTAAAAAAAGTTAAGCATGAGCTGTATGAAATCATTGCCTTTCACAGCGGCCAACCGGTAGAAAAAGTTGCCATTGATTGCGACAGGGATAAATGGCTAACCTCAACCGAAGCTAAAGAGTATGGGTTGATTGATGAAGTACTTGTAATGAACCAACGGAAACAAAAGAAAGATTAAAATTAAAACAACATCAGTTATGAATTTTTATAAAAACAACAATACCCGTTTTGAAGATGAGGAAAAACCAGATGGCTTGCCGGAAAACCCGATGGAGAAAATGATGAGTAGCTGGCAGTTTGATAAAAAATTTATTGAGCAGCGCAAAATATTTTTATGGGGTGTGGTAGATGATAAAAGTGCCAAAGACATTACCAACAGGTTAATGTACCTGGAAGCACTTGACCCCGGTAAAGAAATTACTTTTTACATAAGCAGCCCCGGCGGTATGGTTACCAGCGGCATGGTTATTTACGATACCATGCAAATGATAAGTTCGCCAGTTAGCACCGTATGTATGGGTATGGCAGCCAGCATGGGTAGCATTTTACTTAGTGGTGGCGAAAAAGGCAAACGCTTTATTTTCCCCAATGGAGAAGTGATGATACACCAGCCAAGCGGCGGCGGACAGGGAACTCATGCCGACCTGGAAATTATGGCCGGTCAGATTAAAAAAACCAAATTGATGGGTGCCGAAATATTGGCAAAAAACTGCGGACAAACCGTTGAAAAAGTGATGAAAGATTTTGACCGTGATTACTGGATGGATGCCAAAGAATCAATTGCTTATGGCATTGTGGATGCCGTTTTGGCTAAGATTTAAGCACTTTTTTAAAAATTTTGATGAATGAAAGCCTCTTTTTGAGGCTTTTTTTATCCCGTCAAGATATACACACTTTAGCAAAGTACTTATATTTTAAATGCAACGTTATAATCAGGTAACGTGTCTACTTAATAATTCAGTATGCTTTTGTAACTTTGCATTTGCCTAGCAAGGGAGATAAGATAAAACGGAACAAAAATTATGGCTAAACAACAAACCTTACATTGCTCTTTTTGCGGCCGCAACCGCGATGAAGTTAAAATACTCATTGCAGGACAGGATGGGCACATTTGCGAAAACTGTGTAGAGCATGCCGTAGAAATTATTGAGCAGGAACTGGGCAGCGCCAAGGATACTAAGCACAATACCGCACCCTCTCACAAATTAACGGTACGCAAACCGCTGGAGATAAAAAGGTTTCTGGATGAATATGTGATTGGCCAGGATGACGCAAAAAAAATACTGGCTGTTGCCGTTTACAATCATTACAAAAGGCTCAATCAAAAAATTGAGAACGATGTAGAGATTGAAAAAAGCAATATCATTATGGTTGGCGAAACCGGTACCGGTAAAACCCTGCTGGCAAAATCAATTGCACGTATGTTGAACGTACCATTTGCAATTGTAGATGCAACCGTTTTTACCGAAGCAGGTTATGTGGGCGAAGATGTGGAAAGTATGCTTAGCCGTTTATTACAGGCCTGCAATTACGATGTGCCTGCAGCAGAAAAAGGAATTGTATTTATTGATGAGATTGATAAGATTGCCCGTAAAAGTGATAACCCATCCATAACCCGTGATGTTAGTGGCGAAGGTGTACAACAAGGGTTATTAAAATTACTGGAAGGTACCGAAGTGCTTGTGCCACCACAGGGCGGGCGTAAACACCCCGAGCAAAAACTGATAAAAGTAAACACCCAAAACATCCTGTTTATTTGTGGTGGTGCTTTTGATGGTGTAGATAAAATTATAGCCCGCCGTGTAAACACAAACGCCATCGGCTTTAATGTAAATAAAGAATTGCAGGAGTATCAGCAGGATAATCTGTTGCATTTTGTAAATGCTGTAGATCTTAAACATTTTGGTTTGATACCCGAATTGCTTGGCCGTTTACCGGTGGTTACTTACCTTAATCCTTTAGATTCAGAAACACTCCGCAGTATTTTAACCGAACCAAAAAATGCATTGATAAAACAGTTTACCCGCCTTTTTGAAATAGAAGGCATAGCACTAAAATTTGAGCCGGCCGTTTTTGATTTTATGGTTACTAAAGCCCTGGAATACAAGCTGGGCGCCCGTGGCCTGCGCAGCATCTGCGAAAGCATACTTACCGATGCCATGTATGAGTTACCATCGCAAAAATTAAAAGAATTTGAAGTTACGCTTGAATACGCCCAACGTAAATTTGGCAGCAGTAAGTTGAGTATGTTGAAAGTGGCTTAAGGGGTGGATAATTAAATAATGAATAATTGATAATGTATGCGTATTAAGATTATTGCTACAATATTTATTTGCTTTTATTCAAACCTGGGGTTTTCTCAAACTAGTAAACTGTTGCACAGGTTTTACCATAATTCAAGGGTCAAGCCTGATCCGAGCCTAAATGGTATTATGTATTATTTCGGAGAGAAGAAAGAGGACTACACAATTAGATTATATTCAGATTCAACCTTTTCTATTACCTACTTTTATTCAGCAACTGGTAACTATTACGAAAATTATAAAACATTTGAAACGGCCATTGGCCGTTTTTTCAATAAAGACGGAGTTATTTATCTGGTCAGGAACAATATCGTGCTCTATTCTACTGAATTCTCACTCTCCTCTATACCGAAAAGATTGGAGCAAATGTTTGCTCCGGGTGTGCCAATAAAAATTGAATATTCCGATAATAGTCTTGCGCTTTATAGCAGCGTAGAATGGTCGATGATTTTTATGAAAAAGAATAGTTTAAAATTTAATGATCCGATATAACCTATTACATTTTTCACCGATTACCAAACTTACTGACCCGATTTTAACCAATAAATTTTCTCGGTTGTTTAAATTTTCTGCTTAAATTTATTGTATGGAAACAACTTTTATTACAGATACAAAAGGCAATAAATTATCTGCAGTTCTCCCCATAAAAAAGTATATAAAATTATTGGAAGATGCAGAAGAACTTGAAGACATACGCCAGTATGATGCTGTAAAAGCACGTAAAGAAAAATCCACCTCTTTTAATGAGTTTGTAAAGCAGCACAAGCAAAGGAAAAATTAATTACCTCACAATCAACACCTCTCCCTTTATTACCGGCGAATTATTTTTTAAATCGATCACATAAACATAAGCACCTGCTGCAGCTTTTTTGCCTTTGTAAGTTCCATCCCAATAATCGGTTGCGCCATTTGATGCAAAAACCAGTTCACCAAAGCGGTTAAATACCAACACTTTTGCCAGCGGATAAGCCGCCAGTGCTTTAATTTTCCAACTGTCATTTTTACCATTATTATCTGGTGTAAAAGCATTGGGTATAAAAAGATCGTCGTAAACTTTTATCAACACCGTATCTGTTGCTACACCACAGCCAATACCAGATACTGCATGCAAGGTGTAGGCAAAATCCCTGTTGGCATTTGTTGTAGGCCGTACCAGCAAAGGGTTATTTAAAAAATCAACCGGTGTCCAAAAAAAAGTTATGTTGGTAGTATCCAGTACCGCATTTATTATGGCCGATTGTCCGTTTATCAACACAATGTCCTGTCCGGCATTTACAACAGGGGTTTTAAAAACAGTTATTTTAACTGCCAGCGAATCGGTACAACCATTGGCCGCCGTTGTGGTTACAGTGTAAGTTGTGGTTATAACTGGTTTTGCATAAGTTGATGCAGCGGTCGGGTTGGTTAAGCCTGCAACCGGTGTCCATAAATAATTGGCAGCACCACTGGCTGTTAGCAAAACAGAATCACCATTGCATAAAAATGCAGATGTAGGAAAAACAGCTATCACCGATTTTAATAAAATACTTACTGCTGTTGATGATGTATTAACGCAACCAAACTGATCTTTTACGGTAACAACATAATTGCCTGCACTATTTGCAGCCGCATTAAAAACAGGGTTTTGTACGCCCGAGGTAAAGCCTGCAGGCCCTGCCCATGTATAAGAGGCGCCGCCACTGGCAACCAGGTTTACAGTCTTTCCTTCGCAAACGGGGCTGTTGCTGCCGGCTGTGGCCACCGGTAAATCGTGAATGGTAATGGTTGTAACATTGGATGCTACCCGGCAATTTATATTTGCAATATTACCGGCTTCGGCAACTGTAAGGCGGTATTTATAAACGCCAATGAGGGTAGCGGTAAAAGTATAATTGTTGCTGGTAGCTCCGGCAATATCTGTCCAGGTAACGCCATTATCTGAGCTTACCTGCCATTGTAGAGCCGGGTTGGTATAACCGCTGCTTACTACACCGGTAAGCGGAGTAGTAGTGCTGTTGCCTGTACATAAATCTACATTGGTTTGGCTGCTGTTTAATACCGATGTGGTAACTTTTGGGCCACAGGGTTTAAAGCTTATATCATCCAATGCCAGGTCGTTTCCGCAGCCGCCGGGGCCATTGTTTCTGATGCGGATCACCACACTGGGAGTAGCGGCAGGAGTAGTAAAAAAAAGCCCATACTGGGTCCAGGTAGGGCTGCCAGTTTCGGTAATGTTTCCGGTTGTATAAGTGCCCAACACAGTGCCGGTTGGCGTTTCTATAGTAAAAACAAGATTGGGCCTTGTTGGCGTGGGCTGGCAGGCACTTGTTTTTAAAACATTTACAACCCAGGCCGTAAATTCATAAGTAGTATTGGCACACAAGCCGGTAATAGTATCTACAAAAAAATCGGATGGCGTTATAGATGCATTAACCAGCATCATATACCCGTTTACATCATTGGGTGTATGGTCTTCGGTTAAATTATGCCAGCTACCGCCAAAACAGTTGTTGGTGCTGTTGATGATTGTATAACTGCCATCGTTTGGGCAATCGCCTGCTGTGTAAGTGTAGGTAGTTTGCGAAGCCGGTAATGCAGCACCAATACCGGAGCCTGCGCCAAAATTTATGCTTACCACGGCATCACCCAGCGAACCGCTGCATACCTGGGCACTTAAATTGTTTAATCCAAAAAGAAAAAATGCCAGGAAAGACGCTACGTGAATACTAATTTTCATTGTACCTGTAAAAATAGTTTTAATACTGTTTAAATAGTTAACACAGGCAGTAAAAGATTATAAATCCTTTCTTTCCCCAATTTTCAAACAAAGCCAATTCATTTTAGGTGGTTGTATTATTTCATTTTATTTTTACACGGTTGCTAAGCTTCGCTTAGATAAAAGATGCATATTGGTATGCGGTACAAGTGAGTGACACAACGATGATGCCATAAAAATCAAATGCTGGTTACAAAAAAATAAAACATAATCTCCTGCATATCCTCCGCCGCGGAGGAGATAGGGGCAAAATTAAATTTAAAATGGTAGACGTTATTCTGGGCATGCAATGGGGCGATGAAGGCAAAGGTAAAATTGTAGATTATTTTGCTAAAAATTATGATGTTATTGCCCGTTTTCAGGGTGGCCCCAATGCAGGGCATACGTTGTATGTAGATGGAAAAAAGATTGTATTGCACCAGATACCCAGCGGTATTTTTCATGAAGATAAAATTAACCTTATTGGTAATGGCGTTGTATTAGATGCCATTACTTTAAAAAGAGAATGTGAAAACGTTGCTGCGTTTGGGGTTGATTATAAAAAGAATCTGTTCATCAGCGAACGTGCACACCTTATTTTACCAACACACCGTGCGTTGGATAAAGCGAGTGAGCAAAGTAAAGGCAACGAAAAAATTGGCAGTACGCTAAAAGGTATTGGGCCGGCATACATGGATAAAACCGGCCGCAATGGTTTGCGTGTTGGTAATTTATTGGATAAAAGTTTTACAACTGATTATATTAAGCTTCGCATGAAGCACCAGCGCCTGCTGGATAATTTTAATTTTCAGGAAGATATAAATGCCTGGGAAGAAGAGTTTTTTGAAGCCATGGAATTTTTGCGTGAGTTTAAAATTGTAAATGGCGAATATTTTATAAATGAAAAAATACAAAAGGGTCAGCGTGTGTTGGCAGAAGGTGCACAGGGCAGCATGCTGGATGTGGATTTTGGAACCTTTCCGTTTGTAACAAGCAGCAATACTATTTCTGCCGGTGTGTGTACCGGTTTGGGTATTGCGCCACAAAAAATTAAAGAAGTTTTTGGTATTTCAAAAGCGTATTGTACCAGGGTAGGCAGCGGACCTTTCCCTACTGAATTGCTGGATGAAACCGGTGAGCAGTTACGCAAAACCGGCAACGAATTTGGCAGCACTACCGGCCGCCCACGCCGCTGTGGCTGGATTGATCTGGTAGCCCTGCAGTTTGCCTGTATGATAAACGGGGTTACACAAATTATTATGACCAAGGCCGATATACTGGACGAACTGGACGAACTGAAGGTTTGTAACAGTTATGAAATTAATGGCAAGGCAGTTAATTATGTGCCTTTTCAAATGAATAAAGTGGATATTAAACCGGTTTACCAATCATTTGCCGGCTGGAAAAAAGATATAACTGCCATTACTGAATTTGATGCATTGCCGGCAGAAATGAAAACCTATATTGACTACCTGAATAAATTTTTGGGCGTGCCTGTAAAGTATATCAGCAACGGTCCCGGTAGGGATCAATTGGTTATTGCATAAAAAAAATAAAAAAATGTAGCTTTTTATTTGGCTATGTAAAACAGATTTGGAAATTTTACAGTACTAATCGAAAAAGACTTATGACTTTATTAACTGACGACACAATGACAACAACAACTGTAGCAGGTTTTGCTGCAGTTATTAAAGCAGCAAAAAAAGCAGCTAAACCAAAGGATGATGACGATGATGATGACGACCTGGATGATGATGATGATGAGCCATCACCAAAGAAAAAAGCTGCCCCTAAAAAAAAGGGTGCTGATGATGACGATGACGATGATGATGTAGAAAAAGAAGATGATTGGGATAAGGCAGAGGAAGACGATGACTGGGATCCGGACTTTGATGAGTTTGATGTACCAAAATCAACCGGTAAAAAAGCGGCAGTTAAAAAACCGGGTAAGGGTAAAGATGAAGATGATGATTTTAAAGTAGATGATGATTTTAACGATCTGGGTTTGGATGATGATTTTGATGATAATGAAGATGACGATTTTTAGTACACTAGTAGAAACAGGAAAAATTAATAAGTGAAAAAAAGTATTACTTTTCCTGTTAGCAACTTTAATATTTTTAAAATACAAATGTTGAACTGGGTAAACCGGTTCAACATTTTTTGTTTACTGGATAACCAACATTACGATTTTAGCAAACCGGCATTTGAATGTTTGCTGGCTGCAGGCTGTAAAGCTAATGTGGAAATGCAGGCCGGCAAGGCATTTGATGCACTGCGAAAATTTTACGCAGCAAATAAAAACGAATGGCTGTTTGGCCATTTAGGGTATGATCTTAAAAACGAAACAGAACAATTAATCTCCCATAATGCTGATGGTATTGGTTTTAGCGACCTGCATTTTTTTGTACCGGAAATTGTGCTGGAGCTTAATGAAACCGAAGTTACCATACATTGCGATGGCGATGCCGCACTTATTTTTGATACCATAATTAAATGCCCCACAACAATTGCTGAAAAGGTAAAATCATCAGTGGTTGTGCAAAATAAAATTGAACGGGAACATTATATTGCCAATATTGAAAAACTACGGCAACATATTTTACGGGGCGATTGTTATGAAATAAATTTTTGCCAGGAGTTTTTTGCAACAGATGCAGCTATGGATCCGCTGTATATTTACAACCGCCTTATCGGGCTTTCTCCCAATCC
>JANMBZ010000027.1:0-44564 GCA_031360765.1 Chitinophagaceae bacterium | reverse complement strand
CATCATTGTGGACAGCCGCACCAGCGTGCTGGATGCCCTGCGCGAAAACCTGAACCTCAAGGGCACCAAGAAGGGTTGCGACCATGGCCAGTGCGGTGCCTGCACCGTGCATATTGATGGCAAACGCATTAACTCCTGTTTATCATTGGCGGTAATGAATGAAGGAAAAAAAATAACCACCATTGAAGGCCTTGCCAATGGAGACAAATTACATCCCATGCAGGAAGCATTTATTAAGCATGATGGTTTTCAATGTGGTTATTGTACGCCCGGGCAAATCATGTCGGCTGTTTGTTGTGTAAAAGAAGGCCACGCAAACAATGCCGATGAAATAAGAGAATATATGAGTGGTAATATCTGCCGCTGTGGTGCATACCCAAATATTGTTGATGCAATTATGGAAGTAAAAAAAGGAGGGCAAACATTATGATAAACTTCGACTACATCAGAACCTCCACGGCCAAAGCCGCCGTTGATGCAAAAACAAAAAGCACTTCTTCAGCATTTATTGCAGGTGGCACTAATTTGGTTGACCTTATGAAACGAGGTGTTACCGCTCCCGAAAAAATAATTGATATAAACAACCTGCCTTTAAAACAAATTACTGCCGATGCAAAAGGCGTAACGATTGGAGCATTGGCGTTGAACAGCGATGTTGCAGAAAACATCCTCATTAAAACCAAATATCCCTTGCTTGCTGCGGCATTAAATGCAGGCGCATCTGCACAGTTACGTAATATGGCAACAGTTGGTGGTAATATGATGCAGCGCACCCGTTGCTCTTACTTTTACGATACCACCATGCCCTGCAACAAGCGTGAACCCGGCAGCGGCTGTGGTGCTTTACAGGGACAAAACCGCATGCACGCCATCTTCGGCACCAGCGAAAAATGTATTGCGGTTCACCCCAGCGATATGTGTGTAGCACTTGCTGCATTGGATGCAACTGTACACATCACAGGGCCAAAAGGCGACCGCAAAATTCTCTTCACCGATTTTCACCGCCTGCCCGGCGAAACTCCCGAGTTGGATAATAATTTATCCACAGGACCCGTTGGACAAAAAGCCGAACTCATCACTGGTGTTCATATTCCTGCAAATGCATTTAATAAAACGCATTACCTGAAAATACGTGACCGTGCTTCTTATGCATTTGCCTTGGTTTCGGTTGCCGTTGCGTTAGAAGTAAGCGGTAATACCATCAACAATGCAAGGCTTGCTATGGGCGGCGTTGCACACAAGCCATGGCGATTAACAGCAGTTGAAAAATTTGTAGTTGGCAAACAAGCAAACAAAGAAACCTTTGCCGCCGCAGCCAACCTAGCTATGGAAGGCGCTGTTGGTTTCGGACAAAATAATTTTAAAATTAAAATGGGCAAAGCTGCTGTGGCAGAAGCTTTGCAACAGGCGTCGCAAAAAATTTAATCATCTCTTTTTACAATCATCATGGATAAAAACCTTTTAATACCCGACACATTTTTTGCCGACGATGACCGTGTTGATGGCGTTGCAAAAGTTACAGGCAAAGCAATTTTTTCTGCAGAGCATCAACTGGCAAACATGGCCTACGGCGTTTTTGTATGCAGCACCATTGCCAAAGGCTCCATTAAAAACATGATACTTGCCGATGCAAAACGTGCAGCCGGTGTACTGGATATTATCTATTACGCCAACTGCCCCACTGTGCCCGGTTACAATGCATACAGCAAAGACCCAAACAAAAAAGGCTACGAGTGGCGTGGCTTAAAAGTATTTAATACCAACCAGGTTTTTAGTAATGGTCAGCCCATTGCGATGGTAATTGCCGACACGATGGAACGTGCCGTGCATGCAGCATCACTCGTAAAAGTGGAATACAATAAAGCTGAAAGCGATACCGATTTTGACGCCGCAAAAAATGATGAAAAGAAATTAAAAAAGCCGGGCGAATATAAACGTGGCGAGGCAGATGCTTACAAAAAAGGAGAAATAATTGTAGAGGAAGAATACAATATCCCCAGCGAAACACACAACCCTATGGAACTGCATGCAACCATTGCAGCCTGGGATGGCGATGATAAATTAACGGTGTACGATAAAAGCCAGGGGCCAAAAGGTACACAGCGTGACCTGGCGCAATGCTTTGGTCTTGATGAAAAAAATGTACGGGTGGTAACCGAATATGTTGGCGGTGCCTTTGGCAGTGCCTTACGTAGCTGGCCGCATGTGCCTGCAGCCGTAATTGCAGCAAAAAAAGTAAAGCGTCCGGTAAAGCTAATTGTAACCCGTGAGCAAATGTTTACCACCGTTGGCTACCGTCCGCATGCATGGCAAAAAATAGGCATCAGCGCAAGCAAAGATGGTAAGCTCACCGGCATTACGCACCAGGCCGTAAGCATCACATCACGTTACGAAGATTTTGGCGAAGGCATTGTAAACCCCTCGCAGTTTATGTACAACAGCCCCAATGTAAACACCAGCTACCGTTTACTCCCCATGGATGTAAACACACCTACCTGGATGCGTGGGCCCGGCCCGGCAACCGGTTGCTTTGCATTGGAATCTGCATTGGATGAATTGAGTTACAAACTAAATATAGATCCCATAGAACTACGGCTCATCAACCACGCCGATGTTAACCCTGTAAACAAACTTCCGTGGACAACCAAGTTCCTGAAAGAATGTTACGCCATGGGTAAAGAAAAAATTGGCTGGCAAAACCGGCCCACCGTTCCCGGTAGTTTAACAGAAGATGGCATGCTGGTAGGTTATGGCATGGCCGGCGGCGTGTTTGGCGCCGGACGTGGACAAGCAACTGCCAAAGGCATTTTAAACGCAGATGGCACTTTAATTTTACAAAGCGCCGTAAGCGATATGGGGCCCGGCACTTCCACCGCTGCTGTAGCTGTAGCCAGCGAAAATATGGGTCTGCCAAAACGCATGGTAAGCTTTGAGCTGGGCGATACCGAATACCCCACCGGCCCCACACAGGGTGGCTCCGGCACAACCTCTGCCATTGGCACCGCCATCATTGCCGTGTGTACCGCCTTAAAACAAAGCTTAAAAGAAATGGCCATTTCCAGCGTGCCTGCCTTTGCCAATTCAAAACCCGAAGCATTAAAATACGATGCCGGCATTATTTCCATGAGCGATAATGCAGCCATCAATATATCCTACACCGATATTTTAAAAGCCGCCAACAAACCGGTAATAGAAGTTATAAAAGAAGCCGGCAAACAAACTGCCGATCCGCAGAAATATGCCATGAACTCCTTCTCCGTGCATTTTGTAAAACTGCATGTACACCCCGTTACCGGCGTTATTAAATTAAAGCAAATTGTTAGTGCTGCCGATGCCGGTAAAATAATTGCCGTAAAACCAGCCCGCAGCCAAATGGTGGGCGGCGCCGTAGGCGGCATTGGTATGGCCCTTACCGAAGAAGTAGTTACAGACAACCGCTATGGCCGCTACACCAACGCCAACCTGGCCGATTACCATGTGCCTGTTAATGCCGATGCCCCGCCCATGGAAATTTTATTTGTAAACCAACCCGATAATATCATTAGCCCCACCGGCGCCAAAGGCATTGGCGAAATTGCCCTGGTGGGCGTGGCACCTGCCATTGCCAATGCCGTGTATAATGCAACTGGTAAGAGGATTAGGCAGTTGCCGATTACGCCGGATAAGTTGATATAGACATCATTAGGAAAATCGCAGGTTTCATACAAGAGGTGACACCTTTCAGAAAGGTGTCACCTCTGTCAACAGTACAAATGGTAATTTCGAGCGAAGTTGAGAAATGCGTAATTTTTTTGAGCCCGGCATTTGTAATGCTATTTGGCTTCATTGGCGTCGCACTCTTGTACGACATATCAATATTGAACTTTTGCGTCGCAGTGGGGTTTTCGCAACGCAATCTTTTTCGCCGCCGTCGGTGTTCCGCTACACCCCAAGCCCACTTCCTCATCAGCATACGCCACCGTCTGGGCAATAAGTCGCAGCTTACTGCCCAAACAAAAAATTAAAGAATTCAAATAGCCGGTGGTCCCTAGCGCCATATGCAGCAAAACTAATGAGCGAGTCTATCAGTCTCAAACGATGCAATATTAAAGATTCTAACAGCATTAAATCAATATCTCATTGAAAATCAATCATCTACTCACAAATTACGCCATGTAAAGCAAAAATCAACTCAATTAACGCACTTGTAAACCCTTTCAATGAACTTGTAAAACTCATCAAAGCACTTGTAAACTGCCTCAATGTCAACAAAACTGTCATCAATGCACTTACAAAACCAATCAACGCAGTTGTAAAACCATTCAAGGCACTTGTAAAACCATTCAAAGCACTTGTAAACTGCCTCAATGTCAACAAAACTGTCATCAATGCACTTACAAAACCAATCAACACAATTGCAAAACCATTCAAAGTACTTGTAAACTGCCTCAATGTTAATAAAACTGTCATCAAGGCACTTGCAAAATCAATCTGCGCATTTGTAAATCCTCTCAATAAATTCGTGAAACCATTCAATGCCTTTGTAAAACACCTTTGACCGAAGACCAGGCCCAAACTCAAAACTTTAAACGTGTTACCTGTTAGTGATATGCCTAACGTTCTTACAAAACAATTTCACTAATTCCTCCGCAAACAATATATTTACTGCACAACAACAAAACAGTCATGTCTGATACCAATAAATGTCCGCTCTGCAACCGTGAACTGGCCGAACCCATTGTGCGCCATCATTTAATACCACCCAGTAAGGGCGGCAAAGATTCGCCCACCGTACCAATGCACAAAATTTGCCAGGCTAAAGTACATGCCGTTTTTACTGAAACAGAACTTAAAAGTTATTACAACACGGTTGAGCGGTTAAAGGAGCATGAAGACATCATTAAATTTATTAAGTGGGTGAGTAAAAAAGAAGGGGAGTTTTTTGATACTACTATAAAAAAGAAATAGGTAATATTTTGTTTGTAAAATTGCTGAGTTCATTAACAGCAGCATAACAGAACGGAATAAATTTCCACAGATTTGTACCTAACTTTACGCTGTAACTACTTTTATACATGATAAGACCATTACTCTTTATTACATTAATAGCTTTCAGTTTTAACAGCCAGGCCCAAAACCTGGATGCTAAAGTTGCCAAAGCCGTACAAACCGTGTACAATCAATATAAATTATTTTTTGATAGCAGCCTGCTTACTAAGTATGTGATACTGGATACAAAAAAAAGTTACCTCGTAAATTCTCAGACACAAAAAATAAAAACGCTGGCTATTGCAGAAAATACATTTGCCTTTGATGAATTCAGCCTTTCGTTTGCAGTTGTTTACAAAGGCGATACCATCAGGCATTTACCCGCTTGCAGGTTAGATACATTTCAAACCCTGTTGGCATTGGGTACGCCATCAAACCCGGTGCAGCATGGCGATCTGTTACCTCCCTATATGCAACTTGTAAAAGGAAATATAAAGTTTGATTATAAAAAACTGAAAGCTCTTTTGCAGGATATGAAGCTGGAAGCTACTGCTATTAACCTGCAAAATGCCACAGGCAAACAAAAGTACATTTGGGCGGTAACCATTGCCTGCCCGGATATGAAATGCAGGCAACTGCAAATTTCGGCAACAAACGGAAAGATACTTGCCGATAAAATACCCTAGCCTATTTATAACATAAAAAAAGGTTCGTGCAAAACACAAACCTTTTTAAAGTATTTATTTGCAACATCAGGAGCCGGCAATGTATTGCTCCATGTGGCCGATGATAGATTTCTGTTCCTGTATAATTGTTCTTACCACATCACCAATAGAAATAATCCCAGTGAGTTTATCTTCATCAACAACCGGTAAATGCCTGATGTATTTGCCGGTCATCAGCTCCATACATTCATCAATGCTGCTTGTGGATGAAACGGTTATCAGGCTGCTCGTCATAATATCGCCAATGGCAGTTTCTTTTGATTTTTTTCCCTTCAGCACCACTTTACGTGCATAATCTCTTTCGGTAAAAATACCGGCCAGTTTATCTGCTTCCATTACCAGCAGGGCACTTACGTTTTTTTCAACCATCAGTTCAAGCGCATGGTAAACAGTGGTATCTGGCGTAATGGTAAATATTGCATTGCCTTTGCTGTCTAATATGTTTTTTACGGTTGCCATAAATTAATTTTTTGAAGCTGATTAATAAAATGTGGTTTTAATAAAAATAGGCATTTTTAACCAAAATTAAAATTATGAGCAGGGGGCTTTCAAAAGAATGCAATTATTGCTGCTGATTATTTTTCTTCTAAAATAACAAACTCCTGCTCCATCGGTAAAGAGTTATCGTAAATGGTTTTAATAAAATTGTTACCCCATTTTGCATAAAAGGGCATAAAGTTTTCAATACGTTCCTGCAGGCTATCGTGGGGAAATAAATTGCCTTTAAGTTTATGCAACTGGCGCTGCTGTGCTTCAAATTTTTTCTTTTCGGCACGTAGCATTTTCTTTTCCAATGCATCTATTTTACGCAGGGCCATTTTTTCCAGCGCTTCGGTATGTGGCTGCAGGGTTGTATCTACGGCTCCGGCTGTGTTTCGTAAATGAGCATAAAATGTTTTAATTGATTGCCTTTCCTTTTCTAAACTCAGTTGCACCTGGCTATTTTTTTTAACCAGCACATTCATCAATTCATTTTCTGGTTTAAAGAGATCAGTAACTTCAAAACCCAAACTATTAGTTTTTATCGCATAATTTTTCTCTACCAATAAAAAAGAATTACGTAAAACTAAAACCGGGTAAGGCACATTAGCTGCATCAAAAACTTGCTTCAACTCCAGCCAGTAAGCTATCTCTCCTCCTCCACCAATAAAAGCAATATTGGGTAAAATCATTTCTTGAAAAACCGGGCGGAGAATTACATTGGCACTGAATCGTTCGGGATATGTTTCAAGCTCCAGCATTATCTCAGATTCTGTAAAACTAATTTCAGTATCTGTAACTTTAAAATAATCAGCATTTTTTTCTATCCGGTCTCTTCTGTCATCTTTCAAATAAAACAAATTCAACGCTCTGCCGCTTGCCTGTACTTTATATTGCTTTGGAAATTGAGATGCAGTTGCTTCCACAATTGAGTGAGAGAATTGGGTTCTCAATTCTTTTTCTACCACCGTTATAAATGCCTTTTTATAAGCGGCATCATCTGGCAATAAAATAATAAGACCGTATTCTCCAAACAAAGCATTTACCAATTTAAAGGTTGCCTGTTCAATGGTTGAGCCTTCTACATAACAACTTCTCATCTGGTCAATTATTTCTTTGCCAAACGGGTGCACCGTTATTTCTCCTTCAATAGCATCCAGCATTTGTATCAGCGCTTTATCAACCTTCATTCTGCCTACAGCACCGGTCTGGTTTGTTTTCCATTCATGTTTATTTGCATTGATGTAGATATGCCCAAGTTCATCCAGGTCGGCATCTTCGCTGCCCATATAATACACCGGTACAAAATCATTCTCTGGCATTTCGGCTTTCAGCTTTTCGCAAAGCTTTATAGCATGGAGAATTTTGTAAATAAAATATAAATGCCCCGTAAAAATATTGGGCTGGTGTGCGGTAGTAACTGTAAAGCAGTTGCTGTTGGCTAACTGTTGAATGTTTGAAAGCTGTGCTGCTGTTGGGTTTGCATTGGCATAATGTTTTTGCAAAACATTTACCAGCAATTTTCTATCAGATGCAAATGCTTCTCTTGCCTCAATAGTTTTTTTTATGCCATCAAGTGAAACGGGTTGTGCATAAAAGGGTTGAAGCTGCTCATCTCCTTTTACATAATCCAAAACCATTTTTGAAAAACTTCCCGTGGCTTCGTAAGCAATTTGCTTTGGCTTATTAATCATTATTCAATAATAATCAATTTTAAATAATCACCTATAATCTTTCTGTTAAACTACTTCTCCCTCAATATCGTAATCGTATGCTTTTGTAATCTTCACATTTACAAAATCACCAATGGTTAATTTCTTTTTACTTTGAATGATGACTTCATTATCCACCTCCACACTGTCAAACTCGGTGCGGCCCAAATAACGGCCAGACTCTTTTTTATCAATCAGTACTTTAAAAGTTTTACCCACTTTTTCCTGGTTTTTCTCCAGGCTTATTTCCTGCTGCACTTCCATAATTTCCTGTGCACGTTCTTCTTTTTCTTCTGCAGATATATTATCAATCAGGTTGTGAGCGCTTGTGCCTTCTTCGTGACTGTAAGTAAAAATACCAACACGATCAAAACGCATTTTTTGTAAAAAGGTTTTCAGTTCTTCCACATCATCACGTGTCTCCCCGGGGAAACCCGCTATCAGCGTGGTACGCAAACAAATATCCGGCATGCGGTTGCGTATTTCTCCAATTAAATCTTCCATCTCTTCACGGGTTATCTGGCGCTTCATTAAATTCAACATGTTGTTTGCAGCGTGTTGCAATGGCATATCCAGATAATTACAAATGTTGTCCCGTTCTTTTATTGCATCAATAATATCCAACGGAAATTTTGATGGATATGCATAATGCAAACGTATCCACTCCAGCCCTTTTACATCGGCAAGTGCATGTAATAATTTTGGCAGTTCTCTTTTTTTATAGATGTCCAACCCGTAGTAAGTAAGTTCCTGCGCAATAAGCATTACTTCTTTTACGCCACGGTCAACCAAACGCTTTGCTTCATCCACCAGTGATTCTATTGGCCGGCTTACATGCTGACCACGCATTAATGGTATAGCGCAAAAAGAGCAGGTGCGGTTGCAGCCTTCGCTAATCTTCATATACGCATAATGCTGTGGTGTGTATAATAACCGCTCTCCCATCAGATCGGCTTTGTAATCTGCTTCAAAGGTTTTTAAAATATTGGGCAATTCCATCGTGCCGAAGTATGCATCCACTTCGGGTATTTCTTCTTCTAAATTATTTTTGTAACGTTCGCTTAGGCAACCGGTAACATATACTTTATCTAATTTTCCACGGCGTTTTAATTCTACCTGTTGCAGAATGGTATTAATGCTTTCTTCTTTTGCTTTTTCAATAAAACCGCAGGTATTTACTACAACAATGTTGTGATCTTTTTTGGCGTTCTCATGCACCACATCAATATCATTGGCAATTAGTTGTCCGCTTAGTACTTCACTATCCACCATATTCTTACTGCAACCCAGTGTAATGATGTTTACCTTATCTTTTTTAATTGTTTTTGTCTTCATAATAATTGGCGGCAAAGTTAAGCTTTTAGCGGCGCTGTTTTTAAAGGTATTTTTAAACAGATCAGGCTGATTAAAATGGACTTTTAAAAATGATTTAACTGTTCATCATTTTTCCTTTCGGAATTTTTTTTACCAAATAAAACTATATTTTTATTGTTTATCAATAAATATTTATCTATATTTGCTTTTCAATTTTAAAAAGGGCAACATGAATACTAAAACAAAAACAGAAACGATCCTGCTGGTGATGAATGTACTGGCCTGGATCACTTTTATAGGCCTGATGATTGAAGCAGGCGCTATACTTACTACCTATGTGGTAAGTTTGGCAAATCCAAAGATGGTATCCAAACTTTACAAAGGCATGGATTGGGATAACCTGAGGCAATATGATGTTTGGTATTATACAGGAATTTTTACACTAAAAGCTGCAATACTCATTTTAGAGGCTTATACCGCATACATGGTTATTAAAGTGCTTACCAGTATCAAAATGACAAACCCTTTTACTATGCAAGTGGCTAAAAGGCTGGAAAATATTGCTTACACACTTATGCTGGTTTGGATAGCTGTGTTGATCTATAATGGTCAGTTGAAATGGCTTTCAAAAAATGTGGCTGATCTGGAAGGTAAAATACTTTCTACAGAGTTGATAATTTATGCAGGGCTGGTTTTTGTTATCTCACAAATTTTTAAAAAAGGAGTAGAAATTCAAACTGAAAATGAATTAACTGTATAACCATGCCAATAATAGTAAACCTGGATGTAATGATGGCCAAAAGAAAGATGTCGTTGAATGAACTTTCTGAAAAAGTAGATCTCACGCTCTCTAATCTTTCCATATTAAAAACCGGTAAAGCAAAAGCGATTCGTTTTACTACGCTGGAAGCAATCTGCAAAGTTTTAAACTGCCAGCCCGGCGATATTCTGGAATTTGTTGAGTGACTTTAAAACTGATGAAGTAATAATTTATAATCATCATTTTAAAATATTACGCTTCTACATACGTCACTATTTGTAATTCAATTGCAGTATTTACCATTCATCCTTTAAAAACCACAACTCGTGAATTATGACACTCACATTACAATTGAGCTTAACTAATTTGCACCGGATTTTGAAAAACAACCTTTAAAGTATAATCATGAAACAAAAACAACTGCTGATTTTAGCCATCAGCCTATTAACAACTATTGCCGGTTTTGCACAAAACTCATCAAAACTTAGTGGGCAAATTAACGACAACAACGGTAAGCCTGTTGTCGCTGCAACTGTAATACTACAGGCTGCCAAAGACTCTTCACTTGTAAAAACCGCCATCAGCGATGGTAAAGGTGCTTACGAAATGTTACAGGTAAAACCCGGCCGTTACTTTGTAACTGCAACCGTTGCCGGTATGAAAAAAACAGCCTCTCCCGTTTTTGAAGTAAAGGATAATGAAAATGCAACTGCACCGCAGCTTACTGCGCAGGCTGCCCCTAAAGATTTATCGGGTGTTACGGTTACCAGTAAAAAACCTATGGTAGAGGTAAGGGCCGACAAAACCATTTTAAATGTAGAAGGTACCATCAATGCTGTTGGTAATGATGCATTGGAATTGCTGCGCAAATCGCCGGGAGTAATGGTTGATAAAGATGATAACCTGAGCCTTGCCGGTAAAAACGGTGTGCAGGTTTACATTGATGGTAAGCCGAGTCCGCTTTCGGGTGCTGACCTGGCTGCCTATTTAAAATCAACGCAGTCAACACAAATTGAATCTATTGAATTAATTACCAACCCATCTGCAAAATACGAAGCCGCTGGTAATGCAGGTATCATCAACATCCGCCTGAAAAAAGATAAAAGCATTGGTACCAATGGTAATGTAAATGCTGGTTACAATATTGGTGTTTATGCAAAATATAATGGCGGCATATCATTAAACCACCGCAACAAAAACATGAATGTTTTTGGTAACTACAATTACAATACCGGTATTAATGAAATGACTTTTAAATTGTACCGTGAGCAGGGTGATACAATTTTTGATCAGAAGAACCGGATGCTGATGCGTAATAAATATGGCCACAATTATAAAGCCGGGGCTGATTTTTTCATCAACAAAAAAAGCACCATTGGTTTTATTGTAAATGGTAACAATTCTAAAACCATTTCAGAAACTGAAGGACCGATGTATATTATTTACAAGCCAACAAATACCACATCAAGATTATTGCTTGCAAGCAATGATAACGATGCAAAGCGTGATAATATAAATACCAACATCAATTACCGATATGCAGTAAGTGGTGGCAGCGAGTTGAATGTTGATGCTGATTATGGTAATTTTAAAATACGCAGTAACCAGTTTCAGCCAAACGATTATTACAATGCAGGTGGTAATATTAAACTGTACAGCAATGTTTACAGGATGATCTCTCCTACCGATATTGATATTTATTCTTTAAAGGCAGATTATGAGCGTAATTTTTACAAAGGCCGCCTTGGGTTTGGTGGTAAAATTGGTTTTGTAAATACCGATAACGATTTCCGCAGGTATGATATTTATGGAAATAACGAAGTGTATGATAAAGACAAAAGCAATCGCTTTAAATACAAAGAAAATATTAATGCAGTATTTGTAAATTATAACAGGGCATTTAAAGGTGTTATGTTTCAGGCTGGAGTGAGAGTTGAAAATACAAATTCAGATGGTAACTCAACAGGCCTAAAATATAACTCAGCCAACAATACTTATACAGCCTTTGATTCTTCTATTCACAGAAATTACACCGACCTGTTTCCAAGCTTTGCACTTACGTTCAACAAAAATCCGATGAGCCAGTTTGGGATTACATACAGCCGCAGAATTGACAGGCCTGCTTACCAGGATTTAAATCCTTTTGAATTTAAGCTGAATGATTACACTTTTATGAAAGGTAATACACAGTTAAGGCCGCAGTACACAAACAGTTTTGGCTTAACACATACTTATAAATACAGACTAAACACACAACTGAATTACAGCCATGTAAAAGATATTTTTACACAACTGCCAGATACAACTGAAAAATCAAAAAGTTTTTTAACTAAAAAGAACCTGGCAACGCAGGATATTGTTAGCCTTAATATCAGCTATCCTTATCAAAAGAAGTGGTACAGTTTTTTTGTTAATGTAAATTCATATTACTCTTTATACAAAGCAAATTTTGGTGGTGGCGACAGAAATGTTAACCTGGATGTTTTTGTTGTAAGCCTTTACATGCAAAACAGTTTTAACCTGGGTAAAGGATTTAAAGCAGAGCTGAGTGGCTTTTACAATTCTCCTACAGTTTGGCAGGGTACATTTAAAAGCATTGCCATGTACAGCATAGATGGAGGTTTGCAAAAAAATATTTTAAAAGGCAAAGGAATGCTGAAAGCCAGTGTGAGCGATATTTTCAGAATAATGAAGTGGAAAGGTAACACCAATTTCTCTGGCCAGTTTAACGAAGCCAGTGGCCGTTGGGAAAGCCGCCAGTTTAAATTAAACTTTACTTACCGCTTTGGTAATGCAATGGTTAAAGCTGCAAGGCAACGCAAAACTTCTATAGAAGATGAGAACAAACGTACACAACAAAGTGGTGGTATGGGAGGCGGAAATTAATGGTGTAGATATTTAATTTAGAAGCCGTTCAGTACAACACTGAACGGCTTTTGTCATTGCATTGTAAACAGACGCCGCTTTGCAAAATCGTTTTAACGGCACTTTAACTGTGATTTGTATTTTGTTAACAGCGCAGCAAATTATTTATTTAGATATTTGTGTTGTGAAGATTGAAACAATAAAATAAAAAATTAAACAATAAAGATTTTCTCATAAGCAGTTAGTTTTGGTAACCGGCCCCTGTTTCTACAGGGGCTTTTTTTGTGCCACAGATTACACAGATTTACACGGATTGTTTAATGGCAATCAGTATTATGAGTTGGTACAATTAATAGTGGCTAAAAATTTTAATTGACTTTATATAGAAACTAGCGGAGTTTTTCTTGACCGAATGTGTTGTATCAATGAAAACGAATTAATCCATCTAAATTATTGTAATCCCTGGCCAAAGATGCTATCCACAAAATCGATTTTATCAAACACCAGCAGGTCTTCAGCCTTTTCGCCTACACCAATAAACTTTACCGGTATTTTAAATTGATTGGCAATGGCCAGTACCACGCCTCCTTTTGCTGTACCATCTAATTTGGTAATGGTTAATGCAGTAACATCAGTAGCTGCAGTAAAATGTTTTGCCTGTTCCAAAGCATTTTGCCCCGTGCTGCCATCCAGTACCAGCATTACTTCGTGTGGTGCATCCGGTATAACTTTTTGAATAACCCTTTTTATCTTGGTCAGTTCATCCATCAAATAAGCCTTGTTGTGCAAACGGCCGGCAGTATCAATAATAATAACATCTACATTTTTGGCTACGCCACTGTTTACGGTATCAAAAGCCACAGCTGCCGGATCGCTGCCCATATCTTTTTTTACAATAGGTACGCCTGCACGTTCACTCCAGATAGTTAACTGGTCAACAGCGGCAGCCCTGAAAGTATCTGCAGCACCCAACAAAACAGATTTACCGGCCAGTTTAAAATTATGCGCCAGTTTACCAATGGTAGTGGTTTTACCAACACCGTTCACACCAACCACTAAAATTATGTGAGGTTTATGTCCGGCTGGTAACTCATAATTTACATAGCTGCTATCTTGCGGGGCTGTAATTAAAATTTGCTGTATTTCTTCTTTAAGGATTTTATTAAGTTCAGATGTGCTCAGGTATTTATCTTTAGCCACACGCTTTTCAATCTGCTCAATAATTTTTACGGTAGTTTCAATGCCCACATCGGCACTAACGAGTGCATTCTCAAGATCATCAAGCACTTCTTCATCTACCGTACTTTTTCCCGCAATGGCTTTAGTTATTTTACTAAAAAACCCTTCCCGGGTTTTTTCCAAGCCCTGGTTAAGCGTTTCCTGCTGCTGCTTTTTGCCAAATAATTTATCGAATAAACCCATAATAGCTGATTGTTACTTGATGCTTGATATAAGATTCTTATTTGGTGATTCCTGAAGCAAATTCTCTCTTTGATATCAGAAATTACCAGAACATCAGGTTATTTCCAGCATCAAGAATCCGTCATCGGTTTTCAAAGTTCTCTTAAAATAAACAAAGCCTCCCGATAAATCAGGAAGCTTCATATAAAAATTTTCATGTGCAATAAAAACTTAGTTTGCTAAGTAATCTTTCACTTTATCTTTATGAACGATAGACTCCTTAAAAGTGTAAGCACCGGTTTTAGCGCTACGTAATGTACGTATTACTTTAGTCCAGTTTTTTGCGTCTGCTGCTGCTTTGGTATCCTTAATTTTCGAGTTTTTCGAAGCTGCCTTTGCCATTGTTGTAAATTTATTTGTTAATTGGTTTATTTGCTGATCCGTAATACGATTTAACTAATAACGGATAACAGATTAACTTATTTATTTAATTTCTTTATGAACAGTTACCTTCTTTAAAATAGGGTTCAGTTTTTTTAATTCTAAACGCTCAGGGGTGTTCTTTTTGTTTTTTGTAGTGATATAACGGCTTGTACCGGCCATACCGCTTGTTTTGTGCTCGGTACACTCCAGTATAACCTGTACCCTGTTACCTTTCTTTGCCATTTTGTTTTATTTATTTATTACTGTAATCAAGCCTGTTTTCCCCTTCAGGGGTTAGGGGCATTAAATTTTTTCACCAGCAGCACGTAACTGCTTTACTACCGAAAACAAACCATTTTTATTAATAGTTCTGATTGCTTCTGAAGAAACTTTAAGTGTAACCCACTTATCTTCTTCCGCAAGGAAATATCTTTTGGTTTGCAGGTTTGGTAAAAACCTGCGCTTTGTTTTAATATTTGAGTGAGAAACCTTATTTCCGGTGATCGGCTTCTTTCCTGTAACCTGACATACTCTAGCCATAGTGCTTATTTTTGGACGGCAAAGGTAAGGTTAAATATCAATAATCAATGATTGAAGTAGAAGAAATTTTGTTTTTTTATTCAAATCTACCCACAACCAACCTTAAACTGTTAATAAGTAGGCATAGTTACGCTACTTTTGGTGCAGCCATTTACATTATCACAAATATTTATCATCTGCAAATATAAAATTTTAATTTATGACAACACACCTGGTTACCACAACATTTAACGCTAACATGGCTTTTACTGCCGATATTAACGGGCACAAGGTTTTAATGGATACCATAGCCGATGATGGCGGCGAAGACAGCGGCCCCAGCCCTAAAAAATTAATGCTGGCATCATTGGCAGGATGCACCGGTATTGATATTGTATCTATATTAAATAAAATGAAGGTAGAGTTCACCGATTTCAGCATTGGTGTGCATGCTGCACTGAGTGCAGAGCATCCCAAAATTTATAACTATGTAAAAATTACTTACAAAATAAAAGTTGCAGAAGAAAATAAAAGTAAGATGATAAAAGCTGTAAGTCTTTCAACAGAAACGTATTGTGGTGTTTTTGCCATGTTTAAAACCTTTGCAAAAATGGATACAGAAATTGATTACCTGTAAGTTGTAACTACAAAACAGATTTTAATGATTGCTTATGCTGCCATCTTATTCTTATCATTTGTAAAATAACAGCCATCAATATTAACGCTACACCTATATAAAACTGGTTATTTAAATTTTCATTTTCTTTAAAAAAAATAAAAGCCAGTATAATGCCGTAAACCGGTTCCAGGTTGTAAGTAAGGTTTGCTGTAAAGGCTGATATTTTTTTAAGCGCATTCAATTGCAGATCAAAACTAAGCACCGTACAAAGCCAGGCCAATACAAGCAGCCAGAGCCAATCGGTGGTTGTAGGTAAATAATACGCCGCCGGAAACTGCATTAAATAAAATGGCACTAAAATGGTTAAAGCAATTAATCCGCCACCCAACTCATACAGCGTAAGAATTCTGGGGGTATAAGTAAGTAATAATTTTTTATTGTAGATAGGAAACAGCGAACTGCCCACGGCAGAAATTATCCCGAAAATAATACCCAGCTTGTATTGCGGATGAAAATCGAAAATGATATAAATGCCTGAAATCGCTATCAGCCCCAGCCCTACTTCGGCTAATGAAATTTTTCTTTTTAAAATCAAGGGTTCAAAAAACGCAGTAAAAAAACCGGTGGCACTAAAACAAACCAATGCCACCGATACATTGGCATATTTAACACTGCCGTAAAATGTTACCCAGTGAATAGCAACAATAACACCTACGCTAAAAATCTTCAACACATCTTTAAAAGGAATACGCAGCAATTCTTTTTTAAAACCCAAAATAGCACCCAGTGTTACAACAGTAATTAAAAGCCTGAACCATACCAGCAGCCCTTCGTTCAGCGTTATCAGCTTACCAAGTATTGCGGTAAAGCCTGCTAAAAAAACAGCGATGTGGAGCTGGATGAAGGCTTTTTTCATAAATCAAAGATACGAGCCTCACCCAAACCCCAAGCCTCCTCTGAACTTCGTTCTTTCCTTTGCAAGGAACTCCAGTTGAAGAGGAAATCCGAAAGATAGAAGCGAAGAAAATATTTTGCTAAAAAAATATCCTATGCATCATTGCTGATAAAAGAAATAAAGATGATGTGGAAGATTAAATGTCTGGATGTGTTCAAAGGTGCCGCCTCCTCCCTCCTGGGGAGGAGGTTGGGAGGAGGGGCCGCAAAAAAATACACAAACGGCCAACATCTAACCACAAACTAATTTATATTTGCCTGCCCGACAATTATGGGGAAATAACCAAATCATATTTATGAGCTTTAAACGCATCAACAACATTACGGGATGGATAGTTTGCATTATTGCATGCTCCGTTTATATTATGACAATGGAAGCAACCGGCAGTCTTTGGGATTGTGGCGAGTTTTTATCCAGTGCCTATAAACTACAGATTCCACATCCGCCAGGGGCGCCCCTATTTGTATTAATAGCACGCCTTTTTATGGTACCGTTTGATGCACAACATGCTGCAACAGGTGGTAACCTGATGAGTGCTTTGGCAAGCGGATTTACCATTTTATTCTTATTCTGGAGCATAACCCATTTTGGCCGTAAACTGGTTACAAAAGATGGCAGCGAATTAAACAACGAAAAAATTTATGGCGTAATGGCCGCTGGTATTGTTGGTGCATTGGCTTATACATTTTCAGATTCTTTTTGGTATAGTGCTGTTGAGGGCGAAGTTTATGCCTTATCCTCTTTCTTTACCGCTTTAGTTTTTTGGGCCATTTTAAAATGGGAGCAAAATGTAGATGCAGAACAGAAAGAAGGTATAAAAGGACATTTTACAAAAGCCGACCGCTGGATAATTTTGATATTTTACCTGATGGGTTTATCTATCGGTGTTCACTTATTAAACCTGTTAACCATACCCGCCATTGTAATGCTGTATTATTACAAGCGTTATCAAAAAATTACCAAGTGGGGCACATTCCTGGCATTTGTAATTGGTTGTGGTATTACCGGGCTTGTACAAAAAGCCGTTGTGGTTTGGACGATTAAAGGCGCCGGTAATTTTGATATTTTATTTGTCAACAGCTTTGGGCTTCCTTTCTACTCAGGCTTTGTTTTCTTCTTTATTTTAATTGGAGCTTTGGTATTTTTTGGTTTGAGAATAGCAGCCAGAAACAACTGGAACTTTTTAAAGCTTGGCCTTTGGAGTTTTGTATTTATGTTGCTGGGCTACTCAACTTACTTTACCACATTGGTACGTTCAAGTGCCGATCCATCGGTTGATATGTTTAATGTAGATAACCCCGTAAGTTTGGTTGGTTACTTAAGCCGTGAGCAATATGGCGACTGGCCTATTATGTATGGGCAGGATTTTACGGCACAGCCAGAGGATACAAAAGTAACCGAGACGTACATAAAAAGTAATGGCAAATACGAAAAAAACGGCCGCAAAGTAGATTATGTGTACGCTGCAACGGATATGCACTTATTTCCACGCATGTGGGACCAGAGCAATGACCAGGGCCATGCAGATTATTATGCAAACTGGATGGGCATTGGCAAAGATCAGCAAGGTAATTGGGAACGATCCCCCACCATGGGCGAAAACATACAATTTGCCATGGCCTACCAGGTTGGCTGGATGTATATGCGTTATTTTATGTGGAACTTTGCCGGTAAACAAAATGATGTACAGGGCGTAAATATGAGCAATGTGAGGGATGGTAACTGGAAAACCGGTATTGGCTTTTGGGATAACGCCCGTTTGGGTGATCAAAAAACATTACCTGACAGTTTAAAAAATAACAAAGCCAATAACAAACTCTTTGCACTTCCACTGATATTAGGATTGCTTGGTTTGGTTTTTCAAATTATAAAAGATAAGAGAGATTCGCTTGTTGTTGGTTTGCTTTTCTTCTTTACAGGATTGGCCATTGTATTTTATTTAAACCAGGCCGGCAACCAGCCACGTGAACGTGATTATGCATTTGTAGGTTCATTTTATGCTTTTGCCATCTGGATTGGTTTAGGGGTTTTGTACGTAAAAGAATTATTTACTGCTTTCATTAAAAATCGCATGGCAGCTGGTTTTGCTGCCGGCATTTTATGTTTGCTTGCGGTACCGGTATTAATGGCCAGCCAGGAGTGGGACGATCATGACCGGAGCAACAAAACCCTGGCAAGAGATCTTGCAAAAGATTATTTAGAAAGTTGTGCCCCTAACGCAATACTTATTACTTACGGTGATAATGATACTTACCCGCTTTGGTATGCACAGGAAGTGGAAGGCATCCGTCCGGATATACGTGTAATCAACTCCAGCCTGATGGGTACCGATTGGTACTTAAATCAGCTTCGTTATAAATTAAACGAAAGTGATCCTATTGATCCTATCTGGAGTGCTGCTCAAATGGAAGGCGCAAACAGGGATATTGTTTATTCTCCCGAAGGGATTTATGGCACCAACCCCGCCTTCATCAATAAATACAGAACCAAAGCAGGCTTAACAGGCGACCCTGCACAGCCAATGGATTTATATACCATGATGAAAGATTTTGCAGGAAGCGACGACCCAAATAAAGTGGAGCAGGGAAGAGATGGTGGTATCATTAATATTTTCCCTTCCAAAAAAGTATCGGTACCGGTTGATATAAATGTTGTAAGGCAAAACGGTACTGTTAATGCAGATGATAGTGTTGTTTCGCAGGTTGTTTTTGATATTCCTAAAACAGCATTGTTTAAAAATGATGCGGCTGTATTAAACATCATTGCAGCTAACAAATGGAAACGCCCCATCTACTTTACATCGCAGGATGCAGGTGGCCTTGGCTTTCAGAATTACATACGCCAGGATGGTTTAACCTATCGCCTGGTGCCGGTGTTAAATACAAACAGCGAGGTAAACGACAAATGGGTATATGATAAAATGATGACCAAATTTGCATCGGGCAATGCAGATAAAGCCGGTGTTTATTTTGATGAAGAAAACCGCAGGCACCTAAATAGCATACGTATGGCTTATGCATCAGCCTCATTAGACCTGGCGCAAAAAAATAAAAAGGAAGAAGCCCGTAAGATGTTGAATAAAGCTGATAAGATGATGCTGGAAGAAAACTTTCCGTATGGTATGGTGAGCCGTAACCAGCAACAGGATTATATTTCGCTGATGATGCTGCAGGCATCGTATGCAGCCGAAGACACTATGCTGGCAGCTAAAATAACCAAGAGCCTTAAGAAAGATCTGGAGCAGCAAATGAGTTATTACAATGGGCTTGATGAAAACAGGGTTGGCTCTTTTGATTATGTAACTGATCAGTCTGGCAGAAAAGGCGGCGATAAAAACACGGCAGAACAGTTTCTTATGCGTATTATGCAACTGGAGCAACAATTTAAAGCAATGCAAAATGGTATGCAGGAATTGCCACCCGGTGCCATAAAAAATAATCCGGTTGCACCTGCCGCACCAAAAAAGTAAGATTTTTAAAAAAGTTTAATTGTAAATCCCTCCGCAAAAACGGAGGGATTTATTTATTTAACAAACGAACAAAACAATCCACTTAAATGTTTCGTAAATTAGCATGTGTAAATGCATAGAAGTGGAGTCAATTCCAACCATCAATCATCAACTATTAACAATTAACCAATAACATCTTTTGTTAGGATATAACTTTTCAAAATTCGACCCCAACACAAATGGTAAATCTCCTTTTGAGACTTTACTCAATCTTTTTTTACAGCTACTCACTTATACCAATGGCGATTTTAACGAAGCCATGCAATGGATGAATGAGTTGGATAAAGAATATAAATTAACCAACAACGAGTATGGCATTGGCGATTTTGTAGATGACCTGAAAGCAAAAGGATATATTGATGATAAGAATGAAAAAGGCGAAATAAAGATCACTTCAAAAACCGAGCAGGGCATTCGTAAAAAAAGCCTGGAAGAAATTTTTGGCAAGCTCAAGAAAACCAAAAGCGGAAACCACCAAACCTTTAAACCTGGTGGCGGCGATGAAATAAATCCCGAAACAAGACCCTTTCAGTTTGGTGATACCATGGAGCAGATTGATTTTACCAACAGCATCCGCAATGCACAAATCAATCATGGTATTGATAGTTTTAAAATGCACGAAGATGACCTGGAGATAAGGGAGACAGATTTTAAATCGCAAACATCAACGGTATTGATGATTGATATTTCTCACTCTATGATTTTGTATGGCGAAGATAGAATTACACCCGCCAAAAAAGTAGCGATGGCGCTGAGCGAACTTATACAAACCAAATACCCGAAAGACACGTTGGATATTGTGGTTTTTGGCAACGATGCCTGGCCTATTGAAATTAAAGACCTTCCCTATTTGCAGGTTGGCCCTTATCATACAAACACCGTAGCAGGTTTGGAACTTGCAATGGATATTTTAAGAAGAAGGCGCAACCCCAACAAACAAATCTTTATGATAACAGATGGCAAACCAACCTGTTTAAAAGTTGGTGCCCGTTATTATAAAAACAGTTGGGGTGTTGATCGTAAAATTTTAAACCGTTGCATGAGCCTGGCTACGCAATGCAAAAAATTAAAAATACCCATCACTACATTTATGATAGCAACCGATCCTTATTTGCAAAAATTTGTGCAGGAGTTTACCGAAACCAATAATGGTAAAGCTTTCTTTGCAGGGTTAGATAATTTGGGATCGTTTATATTTAAGGATTTTGAAAGTGGGAAGCGGAAGACGGTTTATTGACCTTAAGATTTATTTTGTGCCTCGGCACAAATGATTAGCCACAAAGGCACCAAGGCACTAAGGTTTATTTCTTCGAAATAAAAAAGCAATCAATCAGTATGTATTCACAGCTATTAGAAAGAGAAGAATTTTTAGGAAAGGAAATTGTGGATGCAGCTTATAGAGTACATAAAGAATTAGGGCCAGGTTTGTTGGAAAAAATTTATGAGGCTTGTTTTTGTTATGAACTGGAAAAGAAAGGTATCCCTTATAAAAGACAGGTTAATTTGCCAATAATTTATGATGGAAAGAAGTTTGATGAAGGCCTAACGTTGGATGTATGGGTTGATGAACTGGTAATTTGTGAATTAAAAGCAAGAGAAATATTAAATCCGCTTTGGCAGGCACAACTTAAAAGCCATTTAAAATTAACAAAATTACGCCTGGGCTACTTAATAAATTTTAATACCCCTTTAATTAAAGATGGAATTAAACGATTCATTCTTTAAAGGATTGAACTCTCATAAAATGGCTTGCCATTTTCCTTTGTGCCTTAGAGCCTTTGTGGCTAAACCTTTTTTACGAAGTAAAAAACAAAAGGAACTTTCAGTTTCTATTCTTAAACACAAAATATTTAGTGATTTATAAAAACAAAAAATGGATAGTACAAAAATCAAAACCTTAGGCGAATTAAAAAAGAGCGGCTATATTTCTAAAAGCATCAAGCAGGAAATACGTGAAAATCTTATCAAAAAAATGCAGGCAAAGGAAAATCCTTTTCCGGGTATTTTAGGTTACGAAGATTCGGTGATACCGGATACTGAAAGAGCCTTATTATCTCAACACAATATTTTGTTTTTAGGTTTACGTGGTCAGGCAAAAACCCGTATGGCCAGGCAGATGATTGATTTGCTGGATGAGTATATTCCTGTAATTGCCGGTAGTGAAATTAATGATGATCCATTACAACCCATATCACGTTATGCATTGGATTTAATTGAAGAAAAAGGAGATGATGCTCCCATAGCATGGCTGCACCGCACTCAGCGTTATGGCGAAAAGCTGGCTACGCCTGATGTGAGTGTAGCTGATTTAATTGGTGATATTGATCCTATAAAAGCAGCAAATTTAAAATTGAGTTTTGCAGATGAACGGGTTTTGCATTACGGCATTATTCCACGCAGCAACCGGTGCATTTTTGTAATTAATGAATTGCCCGATCTGCAGGCAAGGATACAGGTTTCTCTTTTTAATATTTTAGAAGAAGGCGATTTACAGATTCGTGGTTTTAAATTAAGATTGCCGCTTGATGTATTGTTTGTGTTTACTGCCAACCCCGAGGATTACACAAACCGTGGAAGCATCGTAACCCCGCTTAAAGACAGGATTGAAAGCCAGATATTAACCCACTATCCAAAAAGTTTAGAAACGGCTTTGGAAATTACCAGCCAGGAGGCTGACATTCATCAGGACCAGCAGGAAAAAGTAAAAGTAAGCGACCTGATAAAACGTTTGATTGAACAGGTTGCGTTTGAAGCACGTGGAAGCGAACTGGTTGATAAAAAAAGTGGCGTTAGTGCCAGGCTAACCATCAGCGCTTACGAAAATGCCATAAGCGCCGCTGAAAGAAGAGCCATCATCAACAATGAAAAAGAAACACAGGTATGGTTGAGTGATCTTATCGGTATTATTCCATCTATAACGGGTAAGATTGAACTGGTGTACGAAGGTGAGCAGGAAGGCCCGTACCAGGTTGCCTTTAATTTGTTGGAGCGATCTATCCGCACACAGTTTGGCCAGTACTTTCCAAACCCGGATACTTTAAAAAAGAAAAGAGGTAAAAAAGATGCTGAGCCGGAAGAAAACCCATACAAAGCAATTACCCGCTGGTTTGATGCAGGCAATACTTTGAATAATTTTTTTGAAACCAAAGATGAAGACAAAGTACAACTGCTTTACAAAGTAGATGGACTGCATGCCCTGGTAAAAAAATATTTTAAGGTTGCAGATGATAAAGAGAATGCCCTGCTGATGGAATTTGTTTTGCATGGGCTGGCATCGCACTCGCTCATCAGCAAAAAAATACTGGATGGCAAAATTGAGTTTAAAGACCTGATGGGCAGCATGCTAAATATAGGCACCCAGCATTTTAGTGAGGATGATTTTAATGAAGATGATTTTAATTAATTGATGTGGAAAAACTTACTCATTAAGTGAAAATTAATGCCGAAACGTTTGATTAATATGCATTTATTAGTGTAGAAAGATGGCATGATATTGTTACTGACAATTTAATGAGCAAGAAGAAAATATTAATAATTGAAGATGAATTTGAATTGTGCATGCTTTTAAAAATGCACTTGCTGGAAAAAGATTACGAGGTAGAAATGGTTTATAATTTAGAGGATGGCAGGCAAAGATTAAAAACATATAACCCCGATATTGTTTTTTTGGATAACAATTTACCTGATGGCCTGGGTTGGAATTGGGTTAAAGAAATTTCAGCATTTAATCCCTCGATAAGAATAAACCTAATGACCGGTAATATGCCCGATGATAGTAATCTTTCTGGTAACCTCAACCTGTATATTTTGATGAAGCCGTTAAGTAAAAAAGAGATAGATCTTTCCTTGCGTTTTGAGAATAAGAATTAGCATGCAGATAATTTTAGAATAGAGTTTACAGAGCCAAAGTTTAAAACTTTGGCTTTGTGGTTTTAAAAGTTAAGATCTTCCGGCTCGCCATTGAGTTTGCGGCCGTTTAAAATTTGTTCCATCCAGGCATCACGGGGAAAATCACGTTTTCTTTTTTCGGAAAAACATATACCCATCTGAATATTCATCTGGTATTGTTCCAATGCTATTGGCATTGCTTCAACAATCTTTTTACAACGGTATCTGTTCAATGCATTTTCCAATGCCTCGTACCAGTCGTAATGTGCTTCAATGGGTACAAACTCATCAGCAAGTAATAGCTGATCAATAATTGATTCCAGTTCTTCTCTTTTGTCCTCGTCCTTAAAAAGTCTTGCATGGTTATTATAAGCTCTTTGCACTTTTTTATCTTCAAAAGTATGTACAAACCATTTTATTAAATCATCATCGGTAAAATCCATCCATGGGCGATCATCCCTTGTTTCAGCTAACGCTGCCGCTAATCGATGTATGTCGAAATGCAGATCAATATAAAATTGCTCTTTATCTCCCCTAATATCGGGCAATAACATTAAAGCACCATTGCCGGTTCTTCCATTATGAAAATCATACCACTCCGGAAAGTTAACATCTGCATCATTTGTATTGTATGCTTCCTTTATCTCACCATAAAGCTGCCATTCAAAATACTCATCAACTTTAGCTTCATCAATATTTTGCAGCAGGTATTGGCTATACATGGTAATATCAGCCTCATTTACGGGTTCAATAAAAGGGCAGTTAAAAACATTGTTTTCCCAAATATCAAAGTCGCCAGTAATTTCAACTTCCTTTAATATTATTTTTTCGGCCCGCCATAAGCATTGCACATCAAATAATTTCTTCTGCAGTATCACTTCAAAGTGAGCAAATGAACCAGTGATCCACCGCAGATCTGTTTCTTCATTTAGTTCGGCACTTATTTCCTGGTTTTTATGCCATACAGCCTTTTTTTCAAGATAATAGTTTATGAAGGCTTGAGAAGCAGCTTCATGAAACCCGTTGAAATAATGCTGCACCGCCTCCGAGTTTTGCAACTCCTCCTGCCATTGCTTTTTTTGGGCTTCAATATCAATTGGCTCTTTCTTTTCAGGTATATTTTTTTTGCCTTTTGCCATTAGTTAATTTTCAGTTCCTCTAATTACGTAAATTTTATCTTAATTTCCAATACCACAAACAGGCTATTGCAAACTATAAAATTTAACTAATCGTAAGTTGAAGATTATTTGAAATTATCTACCTATACCATCGCATTTGCGTTACTCAATACGGGTAACGCATTTTTTGTAAGGCACGATGGGTAGCTAATATGCAAATATTGTTTTATGAAAAAACATGGCGTACATTAGCGTAAATACAAATGTTAGCAGCTATGTTGTTGGACACTCACTAAATTCTCAAAAGCTATGACGCAAAAATCTTTATTCACCTTTTTACTACTTATTAATGGAATTGTGGCACAAGCTCAATACAAGTACCCCTACTCCAAAATTGTGGACAGTACCGACACCTGGCATAATGTGACTGTTAAAGACCCTTATCGTTGGTTAGAAGATTTAAAAAATACCGAAGTAATTAGTTGGTTTCAGGCACAGGCAACATACGCCGACAGCATTATGAACAATATCCCTTTTACATTAGAAATATATAACGAATTGATAAAATTAGACGTAGTTGAACCCGAAAAAAAATTTAGCGTAAGACGTATGGACAATTCCATTTTTTACGCACAAATAAAAAGCAACGAAGGGAAACTAAAACTTTACAGAAAATTTGACAATTCTGATACAGCACAGCTAATTGCAACACCCGAAATGTGGGGTGAAAATTTTCATATCGTTGACTACCAGTTTGACCCAACAGAAAAATATATCTGCTTTGTAGCACAGGAAGGCGGCAATGAATTTAATAATGCAAAGATTTACAGTATCGAGCAGAATAAAATATTGCCCGACATTGTCAACGGCAACTATAAAGGCATGATTTATAATCAGCCCGGATATGTATACTATTGGCAAACCCCTTCCTACGACCCACATGTTTACAACAATCCCAATGACTATATTTTTAAGAAACATAAAATAGGAACCGATACTACTGAGGACAAAATCTGGGTAAGCAAAATCACAAATCCCGAATTGATAAATTTTAGCGGGGGTAATTATTTATGGGAAATTACAACCTTTCAGAAATGCGATTTTGAATTTGCATGGGTGGCTCCGGCAGATATATGGTACAGGAACCCGCTTACTAATACTAAATGGCAAAAGCTGTTTGAAGCGGACGATCAGGTTTACTCAATCAATTATTACAACAATAAAATTTACTACCCCACTTATAAAAATGCGCCCAATGGAAAACTGATGGAGATGGATTTATCCAATTTAACTGCAATACCCAAAACAATAATTTCAGAACAGCTTGACCCCATGGATGGCTCCGGCATTTCGAAAACAAAAAATTATTTAATTGTTCAATTCACAAAAAATGGAGTAAAAACTTACACTAAGTTCTTTCATTTGCCAACCAATAAAATATCCAATTCGCTATTCACAGAAAACACCAGTAAAATCCGCTATAATCCACTTGCTCCACAAAAAAATGATAGTGTATTGATAATAAGACAGGATTGGGCAAGACCAGACTATTTAATGAATGGAGTTATTGGCAGTCCTGCTGAAGTTCCAAACAAATACTATCCAAATGGAAAATCTCCTTTTAAAGATAATTTACTTGTTGAAGAAATTGAAGTGCCAAGCTATGATGGTACATTAGTTCCGCTATCCATTATTCGCAGAAAAGATTTAAAGATGGACGGAAATAATGTTGCAATAGTCAAAGGATATGCTGCCTATGGTGACAACTTTTCAGCCTCATTTAACAAGACAGATATAATGCTTGCTAACAAAGGTGTTGTGATTTGCATTTCACATGCACGGGGCGGTGGCGAGAAAGGTGATAATTGGCATATTGGCGGAATGAAGCAAAGCAAACCAAATACTTGGAAAGATTTTAATAGTTGTGCCGAGTATTTAATAGAAAAAGGCTATACCTCTAACAACCATTTAGCTTGTATAGGTGCAAGTGCCGGAGGTATTTTAATTGGCAGAGCTATAACAGAACGACCCGACCTTTGGGCTTGTGCCATTCCTGAATCAGCTGTATTAAACGTTATAAGAGGGGAGTTTTCTGCCTATGGAAAAAGCCAGAATGAGGAATTTGGGGCATTGGAAAATATCAACGATTTTTTCTCCATGATGGAAAGTGATGCCGTATTACATATTCAAAATGGAGTTAAATATCCTGCAATGTTAGTTGTAACTGGTTGGGAAGACCCAAGAGTAAGCAGTTGGCAATCGGGAAAATTTGCGGCGGCTGCACAAAATGCAAATAAATCAGACAGGCCGATTTTATTGAAAGTTAATTTTAAAGGTGGGCACTTTGGTAATACATCGGACGACAGGCAAGCAAGATTTAGAGAACAAGCTAAAAAAAATGCTTTTATTCTTTGGCACTGTAATTACGAACATTCAAACAAATATAACTGACGAAACACAGCATTTGTCCCAGCGGGGTTTTCACAGCAAACTGTAATAGATAATAGACTGCTTACGTGAAACCCCGATGAATAATACTTTTACACTAAAAAGCTTCCTCCTTTTGAAAAGTGGTATCCTGTATAGCAAGAGCATGCAAGCATCGGGGTTTCGCATTAAACTCTTTTTAAAATTAAACATTCATTTGCGAAAACCCCGCTGAAACAAAATTTTTTTGTAAGGCACGATGGGTAGCTAATATGCAAATATTGTTTTATGAAAAAACATAGCGTATTTTAGCGTAAATACAAATGTTAGCAGCCATAGGTGGACGTTCCAGTAGATCAACAAGGGACACAAAAAACATGAAGTAAACATTTACTAAACTGCATAATTATGAATACGCAAATTCTTTCTAACGTTAGACAAGTGACACTTTATCTACTGATTGTAATGACGGGACTTTACGCAGGGCTTCATTTTGCTGGAGTCTTAGCACCAGTTCAAAATAAAATGTCAGTAACTGAGTACACAAGCTACTGGCAAATCGTGGACGGCTACATGGGACAGAGAATGCCAATTTTTGGTATGATTTTTCTTGCATTATTTGCTCTCAACCTATTGCTTTTTATCAAAAAGTGGAAAACGGTAACTTTTTGGATTATTTTAATTGGGCTGGCTCTTTTACTTTCGGACATGGTTTTAACAGCCAAACAACAAATTCCAATCAATCAGTACATTCAAAGTGTTGATGTAAAAAATTTGACTAGTGACCAGTTGACAACTCTTGAAGGAATGAAAAAACAAGCTGCAAAGAACTTTGAGACTAGAGACATGTTATCAATAATTTCTTTTGCTCTACTAAGCTTGACACCTTTTTTGTTATTGCGACAAAGTAAAATAAAAGATTAGCATGGTGGACAATTGAACAAGAAATCCTACGGCTGGCAACATGGGGTTTTGCGTTATGTGCCATACTACTCAGTGTTTTATTAAACTTCTGGGCGTCAGTAAAGAGTTCTTTGTACTTTGGTTCTTAATTCAGCTTTTGAATCGTATGAACCTTCATTAAAGTCAGAAGTGGGACGTCGCAACCAACCACTTTTACAAGTTCTGCTACGATGACCAAAACGGCTGGGTATGACGACAACCTACTACATCTTATCATTCTATATGGTTAACTAAAAATAATACAGTATGACAAAGTATATTTTCCTTTTCGCATTTACTATTGCAGCAATTGCTACAAATGCACAAGACAACTCTAAAACTGATGCTGAAATACGAAGACTCGAAAAAATTGTTGTAACAGCAATTTTAAATGCTGACACAAATACACTCAAACAAGTTTGGGCTGCTGAGTTTTTAGTAAACAATCCAAGGAATGATATTTCTGGAAACCGGGACTCTGTTTTGCTAACTCAAAAAGCAGGAATGATCAATTATAGTTCTTTTGAAAGAAATATTGAAAGAATGCAATTTCAAAAAAACATTGTTATTACGATGGGATCTGAAATTTTTGTCTCAAGAAATGATATACCTGGCGCCATAGCTGGTCAACCTTATAAAAGACGATTTACAAATATTTGGATGAAGAAAAATGGGAAGTGGCAACAAATAGCAAGGCATGCTTCAATAATTTGTCAATAAATTATAATTGCTTTTCATAATGACAGCGATAAAGTACGGCAAATAACAAAAGGTTCCTATGTATATATAGGCCTTAGAGAGATTGAAATAAAAGTATAAATTTCTCACCACAGTTGGCGTTACTACTCAGCCCATAAAACCTCCAACTATTCGCAACGCCGTTGTTGAGCGTCCTCGCCAACAGCCGAAGTGTTAACCATTTTACTCTTTTGCCGGCGTAGGCAGTCTGCTTGCAGCCGTCCGGGCTTCTACCAACGCTAAATCAACTTCTTACAATTTGTCTTCAATACTCTACACAGCCAGTCACTTAACACATAGCCCTCATCATATACCACACAGCCAATCTTGCTTAACACATAGCCAATCTTGCTTAACACACAGCCAATCTTGCTTACCACACAGCCAATCTTGTTTAACACACAGCCACTCTTGTTTACCACACAGCCAATCTTGTTTACTACACTGCCAATCTTGTTTACCACACAGGCATCATAATATACCACACAGCCAACCAGGTGTAACACATTACCATCATAAAGTACCTTTTGGTTAACCAAATTTACTGCTAAGTGCTTAATAAACCACCCATAGTCATTATATTATAATACATACACAAAACAACAAATTACGCATAAAGCATAACAAAACACGGTAAAATCCTTACACATAAACAGGTTCACAGCATGTTGATAATTTTGTATATTATTTAACAAGTAATTTTATACATTTATATTATACTTATATTTTTTAATCATTAAACCGCTTTATCATGGCATCAAATTCAGAAGTAACCTATGGTGCAAGGTTAAACAATGCACAAACACTGCAAACGCACGTGCAGTCTTTCACCAATTTCACATCATCCAGCCCGGAGCTTATGCCTGCAGCACTGCAGGCCCTGGTTGATGAAGCCCGTAACCACAATACAGATGTGGCAAGTAATACACAATTGTATAGCACCGTAGTAAACACCAGGAAACAGCTTTTTCAAAACGGCCCCGGCTCACTCATTAAAACCCTTAGCCCTATAGGCTCAGAGGTAAGATCTGCCTTTGGTAAAACTTCCAAAGAAGCTGCTTACATAAAAGGCATGGTAGATAAAATAAGGGGCGTAAAAGTAAGCAAAGCAAAAAAACAGCCCGATGAGGAGTTTGTAAGCCAGAGCGAACGCAGCTATGGCAGCATGACGCAGAATTTCTCCGACATCATCACTACCCTGCAAAACTACGGCGCCAAATACAGCCCCTCAAACAAAAGTATACAACTGCCTGCCCTGCTCACTTTTCTTACCAACCTGTCGCAGGCAAACACAGATGTTACAACAGCTTTTGGTAAATTTAAAGTAGCTACCGGTAAGCGTGCAGATACATTCAAAACCCTTACAGATACCTGCCAGCGTGCAAAAGATGCAGTAAAAAGCCAGTACCTGGTTAACTCTACAGAGTATGCCCTGGTAAAAGGCTTAAAGATATGAGCAATAACTTATACAACATAAAAGCCCCATGGTTGGGGCTTTTATGTTTATCTAAAAAAAAGTGGAATTAAGTTAACTGCCTCATTTAAAAATTCAGATCTTCCGGTTCGCCGTTCAGCTTGCGGCCATGCAAAACATTTTCAAGGCATATTTTTTTAAGCCACTCATAACTACTGCCGTTGGGTTCAAAAGCAATGCCCAGTTGCATCTTCATTTCATATTCTTCAAAAGCAGCCGGCAATGCTTCGGCAATTTTTTTACACCGGTATTTTTCGTAGGCCATTTCCAAAGCTTCCAAACAATTGTAGTGAGCTTCTATGGGCACATGCTCATCGGCATTTAATAATTCTTTGATGATCTGCATCCAGTCAATTTCTTCATCCCGGTGGCGGTTTGCAAAAGTATAATCTTTATACAGGGTTTGTATATCCTTGTTTTCAAAAGTAGTTACAAACCAGTTCATCGTATCCTTTTCGTAATACCTTATCCAGGGCCGTTTGTCCCTGTTCTTTTCCCTATTTTCGTTCTCTTCTTTATTTGCTTCCCGCTGTTGGGCATAGTGCAGGTCGCAATAAAACTCCTCCTTTTGTCCCCTTACATCGGGCAGGGTCATTAAAACGCCGTTGCCGGTTCGGCCATTATGAAAATCATACCATTCCGGAAAATTCCTGTTCTCGTTGTTGCTGTTGTATGCTTCTTTTATCTCTTCATAATCCTGCCAGCCGCCATCGTCTGTAAGGTCTACATTGTTTTGCTGCAGGTAAGCGGCATACAGCTCAATATCACGTTCAGTAAGGGGGTCAATAAAGGGGCAATTAAAAACATCCTGTTCCCAAACCTGGAAATCGGCGCACAGCTCAACTCCTTCAAATTTTACTTTTTCCGCACGCCACAGGCATTGAGCATCAAATAGTTTTTTTTGCAGGATGTATTGCAGGTGGTGTCTTGCAGCCCCTACCCATTGCAGGTCCTGATTGTCTTTAGCATCTTTATACAGATGTGAATAATTGTGCCACATGTATTTTTCGTGCACATAATGTTTTATAAAACTTTCAACACTTGAAGGAAGGAAACCTTTAAAATAATTCTGTATAGCTTCAGAATTATTTATTTCCTGCACCCATTCCTGCTCTTTCAGGTTCCAATCCACAGGTTGCTCATTTTTGTTTTTATCTGCTGCCATAAAGTTTATTTAAGTTAAAATTAAAAACTTTCAGAACTTAAACAATATTTTATCCCAGCGGGATTTTCACAGCCAACTGCAATTGCTAAAGTCTGCTTACGTGAAACCCCGCTGAATAATACTGATACAATACAAAGTTCCCTCTGTTTGTAAAAGTGGTATCGTGTATGGCAACAGCATGCAAGCATCGGGGTTTCGCATTAAACCCTTTCTAAAATTAAACAGTCATTTGCGAAAACCCCGCTGAAACGAAAAAAATAGCGAATACTAAACTGATGATTTTCAATGATATATTTTTTTAGTTTATTTGAAAGGTTCGTATATTTAAGTGTTATGCACAATTACAAAATGCCGACACTTCAAATCTTATTAGCGACCCTTATATTGTTGACAAATTGCAACAACAAAACAACGACAACTAAAATGGCAAATACAATTGACATAAGTAAGAGAGATAAACTCGTAAAAAAATATAATTTGATGAAGTTCCCAGGTCTTACTCAACCCGTTTTTCTGACAGTAGAAGAGTTTTTTGATGGTAACAATGACGAAGCTTCAATAGCACCAAACCTCGACAAGAAGCCAAGCATAGAAGAATATTATAAAATTCTCAAAATGCTATCTCAAGACCCTAAAACTGTTGACGCTTTTGCGGAGATTAAAGATGTGATGATTTACGACAATGGCAAACTAAATGACAACGAATGGTTTTATACTGACATTATATATTTCGTTGGCAATTTGACAAAAGAAGAAGTTAAGGAAGCTACAAAAAACTTACTCCCTGATGAGGTTGAGTACGATACTGAAAACCGCTTCAAGAGACTTAATGAAAAGCATAGGGATAAAAAAGTGGTTTATGTTTGGTGGGACTGACAATAACTTTTGTCGCAGCGGGGTTTTCACAGCCAACTGCAATTGCAAAAGTCTGCTTACGTGAAACCCCGCTGAATAATACTGATACAAAATAAAGCTCCCTCAGTTTTTTTTTACCAGCGGGGTTAACATTTTAATGCCCTATACCACTAATAGGGTATTGCATTTAAAAATTTATCTGAGTATTTTGGGGCAATTAATTAACCTCAAAAAATTTATTTTATGCCAGTTAAATTAACACTCAGCATGTTCAGCGGCAGGCCAGATCCATACATGATACTGGACGATGCCACTGCAAAAGATCTTTTTAAAAAACTTTCGTTTGGTGCCCTGCGCAAGCAAACGGAAAAAACAGCCCCCTTCCCCTCGGTACTGGGCTACCGCGGCATTAGCATTGAGCAGGAAGGCAAAAAATTGAATGCAGATATGCCGCAGTTTATGCACTATGCACATGATATGGTATATGCAGATGGCAAAGCTGCCAAGGCAGAAGGTGGACTGGAATCTTTTTTGTTCGACAATTTTAGAAAACTAAGAGATGTAAAAGATATTCCCGATTTCAGGAGGGTGGTAGAAATGCAAATGAAAGAATATCTTGATAAAAGAAGTTTGTACATAGAAAATTACTTAAAAAATATTGAAATTTTCAGAGACGATATTGTATTTAGGCCGGTTTGCCCTTGTGCTCCAGATCCAGATCTGGCTGCATGGAACAGCAACCCAGCAATTACCCCCAACAACAATTGCTATAATTACGGCACCAATTACCGCACCGATACTTTTGCACAACCAGGCAAAGCTGCCGGAGCTCAAATGACCAGTAATGCTGCCTGTAACTTACCTGCACCTGGCATCAGCGCAAAAATGGGTGCAGTGTCTGACGGATTGGTTGATAAACCCTTGCAGGATAATAAATGTTTATCACCGGGGCATCTTGTTGCATTGGTAAATGGACCAAATTACGATTATCACTGGTTTCGCAAGGGGCCTAATGGCAGGTGGAGCCACAAACCAGGCCAAACACCGGCAACGCTTTTAGATAATTCGGGCAATGTTATTACCGACCCACGTACAGCAGACAGAGGCCCTTACACCAATTTCTGTACTTTTATGCAGGTAATTCACGGTCGTTTTAAAGTAAAATAAATTAATTGAACCCTGATAACACAATTTGGAAAGTAACTCCCTTTCTTTTTTCCGGCAGAAAAAATCCGGAATGGAAAATAACAACAGCACAACAAAAAAGCTGGATGCAGCTTTGGAACCTTGCTGAGTTATGCGATAGAGAGGTAGAGCATGTTTCCACATTAGGTTACACCGGTTGCAGGTTGCAATACAACGAACACAGCCATTGGCATTTGTACAATGGCTGTGTTTCTTTTTATGAGGATAGAAAAATTATTTCTAAAAAAGATGAAGAAAGAAAGCTGGAATTTTTTTTATTGAATACAGCTTCACCCGAGGTGAAAGAAATTTTAAAGAACCAGCAAATTATTTGAAGTTGTATCACAACACAGAACAGCCAAACAGTATTGCACCGGTGTAATTATCACCTGCTTACTTCTCTTCTGTATTTACCTTTTTAACAAAATTGTAGTTATTGTTGCTAAAGCTGAAGTGAAAAATGCGGTTGTAATCTTTATTAAAATGCTCCTCACTATCATCAACATCCAGAATATTGCTGATAACATTAAAAGCTTCGGTGCGGTAACAGAGTAAAACATTCTGGCGGCCGGTTTCATCCTTATTAATATCTGTAAACATTTTGCTAAGTTGTGTTTTATCAAACTCACTCTTAATACCTTTTGTGCCACGTATGGTGCTGCGGCAGCGGTTATAAGGGTCAGATGTTTTTACATCAATTGACTGAAAAAGAATATGATCAAAATACACATCTTTAAAATAATTATCGAGGTAAAGCCCAAAATTTAGCCCATCAGCAGATAGGTGCAGGTAATCCGGCTTATTCTTGTTTTCAATCAGCATTTTTCCGTGGCGTACTATATAAAGGTTATTGGTCATGATAAAAATACTGGGTTAAATCTTCGTGTTTCGAAAACAGGAATAATGAAAAGAGAAGATGTCAGACATACGAATTTACGCTTTTAAAGACAGAATGTACCGATTACATTATCGCTTCGCTAAAATACGCAGAAAAGCCGCTGCCATCCTGTCACGGTTTGGGTGCATTTAACTATCTTTGCCACCTAAAAAAAATGCAGGTTAATGTTAAATGTAGCTATCAATAAAGAACATGATGAAGCAAGACAAGGAGAAGCATTTGCCCTGTTTGCAACCGATACAAATCCATACAAAAAATATTTTTATATTGAAAGCTATGGCTGCGCCATGAATTTTGCCGATAGTGAAGTGGTAGCTTCTATATTAATGGATAATGGTTTTGGCGCCACCAATAATTTTAAAGAAGCCGATCTTATTTTCATCAACACCTGCTCTATCCGTGAAAAAGCCGAAACCACAGTACGCAAACGTTTAACAGAGTTTCGCCAAATAAAAAAACAAAAGCCAGGTATGCTGGTGGGTGTATTGGGCTGTATGGCCGAACGTTTAAAAGCACAATTTTTAGAAGAAGAAAAACTGGTTGATATTGTAATTGGCCCCGATGCATACCGCAGTTTACCTGCACTTATTGACGAAGCAGAAACCGGCCAAAAAGCGGTAAATGTATTATTAAGCCGCGATGAAACCTACGCCGATATTGCACCCATACGCCTCAACAGCAATGGTGTAAATGCCTTTGTAAGCATTATGCGTGGCTGCAATAATATGTGTTCGTTTTGCGTGGTACCATTTACAAGAGGAAGAGAAAGAAGCCGGGATGCAGCATCCATCATTAACGAATGTAAAACCTTATTTGAACAGGGATACAGAGAAGTTACTTTACTTGGTCAGAATGTGGACAGTTATTACCAAGCCCCAGCCCCCCCGGCCCCCCAAGGGGGGAGTTTGGAACAGTCTGCGAATTCAAATGACTCTTTAAATTCGCAGGGTGCTTTTTCTCCCCCCTTGGGGGGCGGGGGGGCTGCTGTAACCTTTGCTTTACTGTTGGAACAGGTTGCATTGATCTCCCCACTCCTTCGTGTTCGTTTCTCTACTTCGCATCCAAAAGATATTACCGATGATGTGTTGCACACGATTGTGAAATACGAAAACATCTGCAATTATATTCACCTGCCGGTACAAAGTGGCAGCAGCCGTGTGTTGCAAATGATGAACCGCACTTACAGCCGGGAGTGGTACATTGCCAAGGTAAACCGCATACGGGAGTTGATTCCGGATTGCGGCATTTCAACCGATATGATAACCGGTTTTTGTACCGAAACTGAAGAAGAACACCAGGAATCGTTAAGCCTGATGGAATATTGCAAATACGATCTGGCCTATATGTATTTTTATAGCGAAAGGCCCGGAACCCTTGCTGCCCGTAGGTTTAAAGATGATGTACAGCTTGATGTAAAAAAGCGCAGGCTACAGGAAATGGTAGATCTTTATCGTGGCCACTCATTACTGGCCATGCAAAAAGAAGTTGGCAAAACCCGTAAAGTATTGATTGAAGGCCCATCTAAAAAAAGTGAAAATGATCTGTACGGAAGAACCGATCAGAATAAAGTAGTGGTTTTTGAAAAAGGAAATTTGCAAGTGGGAGAATATGTAAACGTTTTTATTGCTTCCTGCACAGCAGGTACTTTAATTGGAAAAATCATTTAAGTTGTGATAGCAGCAATAGTTGAAAATAATTTAGGTAGGATAAAAGAAGCTTGTAAAAAGTACAAGGTTACCTCCCTGTATCTTTTCGGTAGCGCCACAACAAAAGATTTTAACCCACAAAGCGACCTGGATTTTTTAATTGAATATTCTAAGGATGCAGAAGGTTTGCCGGAATACCCTTTCGATTATTTTGACTTTTTATTTTTACTGGAGAATATTACTGGCAAAAAAATAGACCTGGTAGTTAAGGAGGCGGTAAGAAACAGTTTTTTTAAAAAAACAATGGAGGATCAAAAAGTACTTATTTATGAGCAAAGAAATTAAAGCTTATTATGAAGATATACAGTTTTCACTTGAGAGAATTGAATATCATTTGTCAGCTATAAAATCGTTCAGCGAATATAAAACTGCAATTACTGTTAATGACGCAGTTGAAAGAAGATTAGCTATCATTGGTGAAGCACTTTGGAAAATAGACGGGCTTGATAAACAGGCACCAATTACTGATAAAAAAAGAATCATAGGATTAAGGCATATACTTACACATGATTACGATATAATAAGCCCTGAAATAATTTGGAAAATCATTGAAAATAATCTTCCTCTGTTAAAAGATGAAGTATATAAAATTTTACAGCCTTAAATGGAATTACAAACTATAAAAAACCGTTTCGGTATCATTGGCAATTCATCGGGCCTTAACCATGCCTTAAATATTGCGGTGCAGGTTGCCAATACCGATCTGAGTGTACTCATCAATGGCGAGAGTGGCGTTGGTAAAGAAGTCTTCTCACAGATCATTCATGCATTAAGTGCACGCAAACACAATCCTTTTATAGCCGTTAACTGCGGCGCCATTCCGGAAGGCACCATTGATTCGGAATTATTTGGCCATGAAAAAGGATCTTTTACCGGCGCTGTTGACAGCCGCAAAGGTTATTTTGAAACTGTAAACGGCGGTACTATCTTTTTAGATGAAATTGGCGAATTACCGCTAGGCACACAGGCACGTTTACTACGGGTGCTGGAAGCCGGTGAATACATACGTGTGGGCAGCAGCAAAGTACAGAAAACAGATGTACGGGTTATTGCAGCTACCAATAAAGAGTTGATCGAATACACACAGACAAACCGTTTTAGGGAAGATCTGTATTACCGTTTAAACACAGTACCCATCAGGGTTCCGGCATTAAGAGACCGTAAGGAAGATATTTATTTATTGTTCCGCAAGTTTGTAACCGATTTTTCTGATCGTTACAAAGGCACACCGGTTCAACTGGATGAAGGGGCAAAAGATGTGTTAATTAACTACCCCTGGCCGGGTAATGTGCGTGAATTGAAGAATATTGCAGAGCAGATATCGGTATTAAGTGCTGATAAAATGATCAATGCAAATACAATGAAAAGTTTTTTACCCGATCATAATTACTCAAGGTTACCGGTATTGGCCGGTGGCGCCGGTTCTGTGAGCCAGAGTGAATTTGCAAATGAACGGGATATATTATACAAGCTTTTTTTCGACATGAAAAAAGATGTGAACGAGCTGAAGAAAATGTTTTTTGATTTATTACAAAACCCCAATATTGCACAGCATGCACCGGTTTACAACGATCAGGCTTTTGCAGAGTTAAATAATAATGCACCTGTAAATAATTCATCAGCACCCGTTTTTTTACCGCATAATAATGATACAATTGATCATCACGAAGATGTGGAAGAGTCTTTAAGCATTATTGATAAAGAAAAAGAACTCATTATAAAAGCATTAAAAAAACACAAAGGCAAACGTAAAGATGCATCGCTTGATCTGGGAATTAGTGAACGTACTTTGTATCGAAAATTAAAAGAGTATGATATTGAAGAGTAAACAAGAAAAAAGTTTTAAGTTAAAAGTTAAAAGTTGGAAGCTGCTTGCTACCTGCTTTTTATTGTTAGCTACTTTCTGCTTCGCCACCTGCAAATATGGTTTTAAAGATACTTCTCCAATTCCTTTAGAAGTAAAATCTTTTCGTGTAAATTATTTTGAGAATAAAGCAGAATATAAAAATCCGCAATTAAGTCCGCAGGTAACCGAAAAATTAAAACAGAAAATCATCAGTACTACCAGGCTGCGCCAAACTAATGATGATGATGCCCATTACGATATCAGCGGCTATGTTTCGAGTTACTATACCAGTACAACGGGCATCAGCGGCAATACCACCAGCCTCAACCGGCTAACGGCCACTTTTCATCTTATATTTAAAAATTCACTGGATGAAAAAAAGAATTTTGAAGCCGATGTAAGTTACAGCGTTGATTTTGATGCAAACCTTAGTTTGAGCCAGGTTGAGCAGGCTAAGGGCGATGAGATTGCTAAAAATTTAACTGATGCTATTTTTAATAAAATTTTTTCCAACTGGTAATTATAGATTTGCACCATGCAACATAACCAACAGATTTTTGAATCAATCTTTAACCGAAATTTTTCTGATACCGGTAACATAGCATTTTTGAAAGAAACTGCGGAAAAGCATCCATATTTTTCACCGGTACAGTTTTTTTTGTTAGAAAAATTACAGGATAATAATGCAGCATTTGAAAAACAGGCAGTAAAAACAAATATGCTCTTTAATAATCCGCATTGGCTTAATTTTCAGATTAAAGAAACCGGTTTAACAGAGGCAGTTGTTGAAGATAATGTTATTGAAAAAGAAGTAGAACTTTCAGAACTTAAAATTGCTGATGAAATCAAAGCAGCCATCCACGATGTAAAAAGTATTGAAGTTGAAACTGCTGAAGCAGATGACACGCCTGATAATACCGACATGCCCGACCCTGATACGCATCAGCAGCAAAAAGAAATTGAACCGATGCATATTCAATTAAAAATGCCACAGCAAAACGCAGCATTGGAAAATGCCATGCTTTTTGAGCCCATGCACCTGGTAGATTATTTTGCATCGCAAGGCATTAAATTAAGTGATGATGTGCAGACTGCCGATAAACTTGGCAAGCAACTTAAAAGTTTTACTGAGTGGCTTAAAACAATGAAGAAGGTACATGTGGAAAATGAAGCCGATATATCTGTAAAAACCGATACCAATGTGCAGCAACTGGCCGAAAACAGCAATGCCGAAGCCGAGGTTTTAACAGAATCAATGGCCGAAGTATTTGCCAGGCAGGGCAAAATGGCTAAGGCAAGCGAAGTATATCAAAAATTAAGTTTGCTCAATCCTGCCAAAAGCACTTACTTTGCAGCCAAATTAGAAAACTTAAAAGGATTATAACATGTTGATTTTATTTGGAATTTTAGTAATCATTGCCTCTATAATACTTGGATTGATCGTATTGGTTCAGAACCCCAAAGGTGGTGGTTTATCAAGCAGCTTTGGTGGTTTTGGTAACCAGATAATGGGTGTTAAGCAAACAACTGATGTACTTGAAAAAGGCACTTGGCTTTTTGCAGCAATTGTTGCCGTTCTTTGTATAGTTTCTCCTGCATTTATTCCTAAAAAAGGTACAGCAGTTGAAACAAATAAAGAAATGATGAAAGATGTAAACTCTAAAATGCCTGCAAACAATACTCCTGCTACTACAGCTACACCCGCAGCTATGGATACCGGTGCTGGTAAAAAATAATATTTTATAAAATAATTCTGAACCCCGTCGCATACCGACGGGGTTTTTTGGTTTACTTTGCCCAACATGAAAAAGAAGATTACATACGGGATATTGTTGATTGTTTTGCTGGCAGGTGGTTATGCTGCCTGGCAAATTTTCGGGCCAACAGTTTCGTCACCCGAAAAAAAATATTTTTATATAAAAACAGGGGCAACTTACAGCGATGTAAGGCAATCGTTGATTGATGAAAAAATCATACGCAGTACAACCTTTTTCGATCTGGTTTCAAAACAATTAAAATACCCAAGCCGGGTAAAAGCCGGACGTTACCTGGTAAAAACAGGCAGCAGCATTTTTAATTTACTACGTATGCTGCGTTCGGGCAATCAAACACCGGTTAATCTTGTAATAAATAAATTAAGGTTAAAGGAAGATCTTGCCCAGAAAATTGCAGCTAATTTTGAGTGTGATTCAGCCAGTGTAATGGATGTTTTAACCGATGCTGAAACGCTGAAAAAATTCAATGTAAATGATAATACATTGATGACCATAGTAATTCCAAACACGTACAGTATGCTGTGGAATTCGCCGCCCAAAAAAATTATTGATAAATTGTACAACGAAAAAGAAAAATTCTGGAATACAGAAAGACTTGCAAAAGCCAAAGCCCTCAACTTTACACCCACACAGGTTTACAGCATGGCCAGCATTGTAGAGGAAGAAACAAATAAAGAAGCAGACAAAGGTTTAATTGCCAGCACATACATTAATCGTATAAATACCGGTATGAGATTGCAGGCCGACCCTACGGTAAAATTTGCCATGAAAAATTTCGGCTTAAAAAGAATTTTACTCAAACATCTTGCTTACGAATCTCCATTTAATACCTATTTAATTGCAGGCTTACCGCCAGGCCCCATTTGCACCCCATCTACAAAAACTATTGATGCAGTTTTAAATGCGCCGCAAAGCAATTATATTTATTTTGTGGCAAAGCCCGACTGGTCGGGCCTATCAAACTTTACCCAATCTTATACCGAGCACATGGTTAATGCAAAAAAATATCAGCATTTTTTAGATAGTGTAAACATTAAGTAAACGGCCTTACCGGAGCTGTTGTTAAAAAGTTTAATTGCTATATTGCATTTCTATTTACATGACAATAATTGAACGTAAAATATTAACCAGCATACCTGTAGATTTTGTTTTAAACAAAAGCAAACATTGGTATTTACCCGGTTTTGAGGGATTGCCCCTGTATGATGTAGTTCGATTTTTTTATCGCCAGATAAAAACTGTGGGGTTAAGCGAACGGGCATCGGCTATCGCTTATAACTTTATCATGGCCATTCCGCCCTCTTTTTTATTTTTATTTACACTCATACCCAGCCTTCCTTTTATTCCTAAAAAAAGTTTAAAGATTCAGTTACATGTTCTCATTAAAGATATTGTGCCTGCAAAAGGCTATAATGCCAATATCATAAGTTTTGTTGACTCTTTTATTGATGGAAATAAAATTGGATTGATCTCATTTGGTTTAATATTAGCTCTGTTTTTTGCCTCAAATGCTATGATGGGTTTAATGCGTTCGTTCAATAAAAATTACGAAGGGTTCGAAAAAAGAAAAGGGCTTCAAAAGCGTTGGGTTGCCATTCGGCTTACCTCTTTAATTTTTGGCCTGGTACTGGGTTGTCTTATTTTATTAATAACACAGGGAGTTGTTTTAAAATGGTTAGGCATGGGCAGCAAATTCTGGATCAATTTTATTTTATATGTTCGTTGGTTCTTCATTATATCCGTTATTTTTTATTCTATCGCTTTCATATACAAATATGCTCCTGCCGTTCAAAAACGCTGGAAGCTAACATCCCCAGGTACTATCCTGGCAACCTTCTTATGTATTCTGGCATCAGTTGGTTTTTCTTATTTTGTAAATAATTTTGGCAGGTATAATGCCTTGTATGGCTCTATTGGTACCGTTATTGTTTTAATGGCACTCATTTATATCAATTCACTGGTATTACTTATTGGTTTTGAGTTAAACGTAAGTATTAAAACACTTAAAGCCATTGCAGAAAAAAGGGAAGCTGCAGAAAAACAGGAAACTGTACAACAAAAAACTACATAAGCGGTTATACCATCTGTATAGCATTTATTAACTTTAAGAAAAAATTATGAAAAAGATACTTTTTAGTTTTATATCCATTGCATTGCTGGCAACACTGGCCTTTACCACAGGCGATCCCTTAACCATCGGCAGCAGCATGCCCAAGGCCGATGTTAAAATGCAGGATATTTCTGGTAAAGAAATAGCCATGAAGGATGCAAAAAAAGAAAACGGCATTTTGGTAATGTTTAGTTGCAACACCTGCCCTTATGTTGTTAAAAATCAGGAACGCACCCTTGCCATAAGCAAATACGCAACCGAAAATAAAGTAGGTGTAATTATTTTAAACAGCAACGAAGCACTGCGTGCAGATGATGACAGCTACGCAGCTATGCAGGCTTACGCAAAAGCACAGGGATACAAATGCAATTACGTAGTTGATAAAGGCAACCAGGTTGCTGATGCCTTTGGTGCAAACCGTACACCAGAGTGTTTTTTGTTTGATAAAAATTTAAAATTGGTTTATCACGGTGCCATTGATAACAGTGCCGGCGATCCTGCTGCCGTTACCCGTGTTCACCTGCAGGAAGCCATTAATGAAATGATTGCCGGTAAAGAAGTAACGGTAAAAGAAAGCCGCAGCGTGGGCTGTACTATTAAGAGAAAAAGCTAAACGCTGAGTTATAGATTGAAATGATTCTGCAGCAAGGCCCGGTTAATACTGGGCCTTGTTTATTTTGGCTCAAGGTTAGTATTAATTTCTATGGAGTGATCTTTCAGATACTTATCTGTTCTTTTAATAAAATTTTCTTTTTTTAAAGTAATTGTATTTCCGCCATCATCATTTACATATAAGTCAAGAGTAGGAATATTACCATTCAATTCTTTATTCGCAAATCCTATTAACTGATTCGCCTTAACAATATCACCAGTTCTTATTTTTGTGGAAACAAGGTTTGAATATGTGTAAAGCATTTTATCATTTTGAATGATGATAATTTTCATATCCTCAATCCTTGCAACTGTAGTCACTTTGCCAGCTGTTATTGAATAAACAGAGCTGTCGGCTGATGTAAACTTTAAAAAATCGACTTTCGGAGACTCTTCCGAAATGATACTTTTATTTTCAATTCCAACCGCATCATTCATCGGTGCAACATATTTATTCATCACAGTCTCTCCCATCGCCACTTTCAACACCCCTTCAAAATCTGCGGCAGAAATCTGATCATCAAAAAATTTACGGTAACCAGTTTTATTATTTACAATGATAGTTGCCGGAATGGCACCGCTCCATTTCGCATCAATCATCGGGCAAAACCGATCGGCATCGGTTTCATTCAACCATACGTGATTGGTTTTGTATTTATTTTTTTTGATGAATTCAGGGAGTCTTACCGGTACGTACGATGCAAGGTCTAAACTAACAAGCATCAACTTTACTTTTTGTTTTTTGTATTTTTCAGCAAGCCTTATAAAGTCCGGAATCTCTTCGTTGCACGGCTTACAAAAGGTTGCCCAAAAATTTACCACATATACGGTATCATTATCAGCAGAAAAAGATTTTACAACATCTTCGATCTTCCATCTGGCAACTTTTTGCCCATTAACCATTGTTATAAAAAATATACACGCAGAGAAAAATAAAATTCTTTTAATCATCCTTAAAAATAAGTAGAAATACCGAAGCTCAGCCTCAAAAAACGTTAAAACAACCTCCAAATTAGCTTTTGGCTAATCCCCCCTTTCAGTTTAAATTTGCAACTCATAATTAATCATTCATAACTCATAATTATAAACATGGCATACGACGTAATAGTACTCGGCAGCGGCCCCGGTGGTTATCCGGCAGCAATCAGAGCAAGTCAGCTTGGCAAAAAAGTAGCAATTGTAGAACGTGAAAGCCTCGGCGGCATTTGCCTCAACTGGGGTTGCATACCCACCAAGGCATTGTTAAAAAGTGCGCAGGTATACGAGTATGCAAAGCATGCAAACAGTTATGGTATAAACGTAGAAAATCCTTCGCCCAATTTTGGCGGCGTAATTACCCGCAGCCGCGGCGTGGCCGATAAAATGAGCAAAGGCATTCAGTTTTTAATGAAGAAGAATAAGATTGATGTAATTATGGGAACCGGTAAATTAATTGCCGCTACCAAATTAGAAGTAACTGCAGCAGATGGTACCAAGCAAGTTGTAGAAGCAAAAAATATCATCATCGCCACAGGCGGCCGGGCACGTGAGTTACCTA
>JANMBZ010000182.1:0-2548 GCA_031360765.1 Chitinophagaceae bacterium | reverse complement strand
TGATTGGTAATGGTTTCTGTCTTTTTAATTTCAGCGGCATTATCAAGTGAAAATTCATCAGCTGCTTTTTGAAGATGTTGTTTTGTTTTTGCATCCAGTTTAAAAAACTTCTTTTCTGCCAAAAATAAAAAATACTCAATCTCAACTATTACACGGTATTTGATTAAGGCATATTCACTAAAATATTCTCCAAGATGTTGGAGTTGTTTACGATAACGTCCGTCGATGGGGGATATGGCAGTAAGTTGATTTAAATCCATGATGTTGCTGTAAATTTGCGGCAAAAATACATTAATTGGCACAGAAGATAAAGGTAGGCGCAGTAAGTTATTTAAATACCAAACCGCTGATTTATGGCTTTCAGCAAGGAAAAATGAAGGATGAGATTGAATTGATCATTGATTATCCGGCCAATGTTGCTGCTTTATTGATTCAGGATAAGATAGACATCGGACTTGTTCCGGTAGCCATCATTCCTTTATTAAAAGAACATCATATTGTTTCTGATTATGGCATTGCCTGCAATGGAGAAGTAGCCAGTGTATGTCTTTTTAGTGATGTACCCTTGCAGGGGATTGAAACCATTTTAATGGATTATCAGAGCCGCACATCGGTAGCATTGTTAAAGATATTATTAAAGGAGCATTGGAAGATCAGCCCTGAATTGATTCCCGGAACAACTGATTATGAAAATGAAATTGCAGGAACAAAAGCAGGCCTGGTAATTGGCGACAGGGCATTGTTGCAGCGGCATAAATCAAAATACATTTACGACCTGGGAACTGCCTGGAAGGAATTGACCGGTTTGCCTTTTGTATTTGCCGCCTGGGTTAGTAACAAAGAATTACCTGAAGATTTCAAAGCCATGTTTAATGAAACAAATTCAATTGGATTAAAAAATCTGGATGAAGTGATCAGCAAAAATCATTACACAGATTTTGATTTGAAAGCTTATTACACACAAAATATAAAATTTAACCTACAACCAGATATGCTTGCAGGGATGCAGCTTTTTTTAAGCAAACTAAAGGGGAATTTTGAAGCCATCCCTTAAAGCCTGTACCAGCTTGCTTTTTCTTTCCTTATCAAATTTCAGATAATACAACGCCCTGGTAAAAAATGTAGTGCCAAAAGCAACCAACTTTATGATACCTTTTAAATTTTTACGGATAAAATAAATTTTGTTCCGGTTGGAATAGTAAATATAAAATGTTGGGTTACTTCCGGTAGATGAGGAGACTTTATGTAAAACAGTAAGAGCAGGTTCGTAGTACATTTTATATCCTGCTTTAATTGCCCTGAAAACAAAATCGGTATCATCGTAGTAAGCAAAATATTTTGCATCCATTAAACCTACGGTTTTAAAAACACTGCTTTCAATCATCATAAAGCAGGTTGGTGCATAGGTAATGTATTTGGTAATATTATATTCGGGTGCATCGTCTTTACCATCGCCGTAATGAATGCCCAATGCACGCCAATTGTTCATTGTGCCACCAGCCATCCAAAGTTTGTGGGTATCGTAATAAAATATTTTTGGTACAATTATTTTTTCGCCTTTTTCGCAAAGTGCCAGCATGCTGCTGAAAACAAAATCCTGTTCCAGTTCAATATCATTGTTCAGTAAAATAATGTGACTGCAATCATCGGCCAATGCCTGGCGGATACCAATATTGTTGCCTTCTGCCACACCAATATTCTCAGAGTTTTTTATGTGCCTATGTTGCGTAATTGTATTTTGGGCAAGACATTCTTCAATTATTTTATCTGATGTTGGGGCAGGGGAGTTATCAACCAGGTACAGGATATAGTCTTTATGGATTTGCTTTGCAATGCTTTTAAAAAAATCAGGCAGCACAGCTTCGCTTTTAAAAAGAACAGTTACCAAACCTATTTTTGCCATGATATTTATTTCAATAGTCCTTTTGATTTCATTTCATTAATGGAATCTTCGTATTTACTTTGCTGAATTTGCTGACTGTTTACCCATTCGGTAAAATGCTTTAATCCTGTTTTAAAATCGAAGGAAGGGTTAAAAGAAAGTAGTTGTTCAATTTTGGCAGTATCAGCATAATTGTGCCGGATATCTCCCAACCGGTAATTCCCGGTAACCTGCAACGGAACTTCAATACCATACAATTCAACCAGTAATCTGGCTACTTCCGAAACTGTAACCGCAACACCGGTGCCTACATTAAAAATTTCGCCATTGGCTTCTTCTTTTTCAATACCCAAAGCAGTTGCCTTCACCACATCATCTATATAAACAAAATCACGGCTTTCCTTACCATCTTCAAAAATATTAATGGGCTTGTTGTTTTTTATCAGGGTAGAAAAAATGGAAAGAATACCTGTGTAAGGGTTGCTCAATGATTGTCCGGGGCCGAACACATTTTGATACCTGAATGCAACAGGAGCAATGCCGATAGAGGGGCAAACCGTCATTACCATTTGCTCCTGGTTATACTTGGTTATGCCATACACAGAAGATGGATGAATTTTTGAATCTTCGTCTGTTGCAACTAATTGTAAAGCACCTTCAATGCCC
>JANMBZ010000163.1:0-2503 GCA_031360765.1 Chitinophagaceae bacterium | reverse complement strand
GGGGCGGAGGGGGTTTTACATCGCAATCTCCTTCACCTTATTCATCATCTGCACGCCATGCACCAATGCAGCACCGCCTTTTATTGCTGCGGCAACGTGTACAGCTTCCATCATCTGGGCTTCGCTGTATCCTTTTTCGTAAGCATCGCTGCTGTATGCATCAATGCAATAGGGGCATTGTACGGCATGTGCAACGGCCAGTGCAATCAGCGATTTTTCTTTGGCAGTTAATGCGCTGTCGGCAAAAGCGGCACCATACCATGCAAAAAATTTATCTGCCAGGTCTTTTTGATATTCGCCGATGTTACCAAATTTTGAAAGATCGGCCGCATTGTAATAATGATCGCTCATAAAAAATTATTATTTATAATTATCTAAATAAAGAGTCCAGTCGTATTTTTTAAATTTTACTTTTGGATCAACGTCTGCAGCCAGTAATTGTTTTGATTTCAGCAATTCAACCATTTTTTGTTTGCCACCAAAATCTCTGCGAAACCATCCTAAAATGGCCGGCAGTTCTAAAATATTGGTTGCGGCATTGTACTTTGTTTCAGATGTAAGATATGCTGATGTGGCAATATCTAATTGCGAATTTAAGTTCTCCGGATTATAAAATGCAATGGGTGGACAACTTTTTGCCCCACAGTTTAGTGCAAAATGTATGCGGTAATCTAATTTAGAAACCTTTAAATCTTTTTCGGTTTTACCGGGAAAGAGTTTTGATAAATAGCCCAAACTCCATTTTATGCTGCTGCGGCGTAAAATGCCGTGTTCAATTTTATCAAGACTTAACGTTTTTCCGGCAACAACAATATTTTTATTACTGAAAAATTTATTCCTGCTTTTGTATTGATCGGGGTTTGCATGCAGCGAAGCATTGGTGTATGCATTGTATAAATTTATCCAGAAAGCTTTTTTATCATCGTCGGTTTTTAAACCGGTTAACAGTTCGTTATAATTTAACTGCTGTAAATTTTTTATATAGGCCGCAGTTGGTTCATTTGTTTTGGCAGCGTACATAAAATCCTGCGATAATTTTACAAGCGCATTGCTGCTGGCAGTGTAAGTTTTTGGTGCTTCCACGGTTTTTGGTTTATCGGTTACTACTTGTGCTGCTGGTTTTGTTTCGGTAATGGTTTTTGCATCTTCAATAAATTTTGCCAGTGCTGCTTCGGTTAAATCTGCCGCATTGGTTATTGAAACTACTTTTAAATTTTTATCTAGCACAATGGTATATGGGTAAGATGGCGGGCTAAAGGCATTGGTAAAGCGGCTGTCTTCATCAACAACCATTGGAAAAAGAAATGGCTGGCGGCTGCTGATAAATTTTGTAAGCTTTGCTTCCGGCTCAGTTGATACCAATAAAATGCTGATATCATCCTTAAATTTATTTTTGTACGCAGCCAGTTCTGGCAGTGCTTTTATGCAAGGTGCACACCAGGTGCCAAAAAAATCTATAATGGTAATGGTATGTTGTATTTTTTTTAAGGTAGAAGATGATGAAGAATGATTAAGCATTTTTGCGATGGGCAAATCGCTAACTACATCGCCGGTTTTATAAGCCGATTGGGAGTGGCACAAAGCCGGAAATATCAAAAAAAGTATAAATAATTGACGCATTTTTTAAAGGTTAAAGCTTTTAAGTTTGAATATACGTAAATTCACTTCAAAAGGTTTAACTATGGCATATTCTTTAATGGATGTAAAAAATTGTGCAGCATTTTTAAAAGAGAAAGGTATTGATAACCCCGTTGCCGGTATTGTACTGGGTACAGGTTTGGGCGCATTGGTTAATAAGGTTGATGTTAAAATTGCGATACCGTATAGTGAAATTCCGAATTTTCCGGAAGCTACAGTTGAGTTTCATAAAGGCACGCTGATTTATGGTACTATAAATAATGTTGCTGTACTTGTTATGCAGGGGCGGTTTCATTATTACGAAGGTTACAGCATGCAGCAGGTTACTTTTCCGGTAAGGGTGATGAAGGAACTGGGGGTGCAATATTTATTACTCAGTAATGCTGCCGGTGGTATGAATCCCGATTATAAAAAAGGTGATTTGGTTTTACTCGGGGATCATATAAATGAGCAACCCGAAAATCCTTTGCGTGGTTTAAACGACCCTGCATTTGGAAACCGATTTGTAGATATGTGTTGCCCGTATGATAATTTATTGAATAAGAAAATTATTAGCGCTGCTGAAAAATTATCAACACAAATAAAAGAAGGTGTATACGTTGCAGTTGCCGGCCCCAACCTGGAAACCCGTGCTGAGTACAGGTTGCTAAGGGCCATGGGTGCAGATTTGGTGGGTATGAGTACCGTGCCGGAAGTAATTGTTGCAAACCATGTAGGCCTGCCCTGCGCTGCGGTAAGTGTTATAACGGATGAGTGCGATCCGGATAATTTGCAACCCGTAAACATTGCAGAAATTATTGCAGTGGCTGGTAAGGCTGATGAGAAACTGAGCGAATTGTTTGTGGAAGTAATTGGTGAGTTGTGA
>JANMBZ010000162.1:0-6640 GCA_031360765.1 Chitinophagaceae bacterium | reverse complement strand
ATTCTGATTATAACGAAAAGCATGTCGGTTTAGCTGGTTGCGAACACTTCCAACTAATGTTACATTATTTAACAATACTGCTGCTCCGGCAGGATTGATATTCAAACCGGGGTCATAAATTACAATACCTTTTTCTGTGCCTATCCAAAAAGTACCCTGTTTATCTTCAAGCAAAGCGGTACAAATAATTTTAGAAGCATCTTTATTTATAGTAAAGCTATCCAGCCTTTCGGTTGCTGTATTCAATAAGGTTATAGCTCCATCCTGCCCCGGAAACCAAAGGTTGGCCTTTCTATCTTCCAGAAAAGGTTGTTTTTTACCAAATAACAGATTGGCATTTATTTGAGGCCATGCCTGTAATGTATTGGTAGCAGGGCTGTATTTAAAATATCCTTTTTCATCACTTTTAAACCAATAATCGCCGGTAGAAGCAATGATAAAATTATCTACCTGGCTTAGGGATGGGTCTTTTTTAAAAGCATCTGTAATCGTTCCGTCTTCTTTCAGATTCATCCACTTGTAATCATAACTTACTGTGTAGATTCCTTTGCCTGCAGCAGGGATAATAAGGCGGATAGTTTTTCCACTTGCCTGTATTTTAAATTTACTGTTTACTGAAATGTATTTGCGCAACCCCCATCCTACAGAGCCTGACCATAATATGCCCGACTGATCGATAATAAAAGGATAGTTTATCCTGATGGTAGTTTTGGGTAAGGGATCATTCCAGTTTACCGGTTTACCAGGTTCGTGTTTATACACGTCATAAAAATATTCCTCCCGGTGGTGATATTCCCATGGTTTGGTTAACGGTTTAAAAATAATATTGCCAGCAGGCGTTTTTTTGCTGTTGAATAATGGAAAAATATCTTTACCATTTGAAAGGTATAGATTACTGTTAATTAATTTACTGCTATCCTCATTGAGGTAACCATCATTCAGCAATATTCCATTCTCCAGTTTTATAAAATTATTTTTCAACGGGTTAAACCTGTAAACGGCTCCATTCATATCGCCAATCCATACAATTCCATTTGTGTCTTTTCCCATACCATACACATATTCATCATTGGGTAAACTAAGCCGGGTAATAACCGGTGCAGCACCTTTTGCAAAAAAATCTTTGCCTGCTTCAACAATATTTAATCCTGCAACATCTGTGGCTACCAGTATTCTGCCATCTGGCATTTCCATAATGGATCGTATGCCATTGCCCGAAAGGCTGGCCGGGTTTAAATTACTATTTGCAATGCGGTAAAATTTTCCGCTTTGCTTGTCGTAAATATTTACGCCTGCATTTTCGGTGCCGGCCCATATCCGGCCTTTGGAGTCTTCAAAAAGTTTAAGTATTGTGTTGCTGCTTAGGCTATGGGCATTGTAGGGGTCGTTGGTAAAAATCTTAAAACTGTAGCCATCATACCGGTTTAACCCGTTTTTTGTAGCCACCCAAATAAAGCCTTCAGTATCCTGTAAAATATCAAATACCATTCCCTGAGATAAACCACGGTCGGTTGAAATGGACTCGTAAGCCGGAGGGTTTTGTGCAGCAGCTACAAATGCCCAACAGATCATAAAAAGAGTAAGCAATGCTTTTATGCTGATAAGGTTTTTTTGCATTTGCTTATAAAGATAAACGGAACGCCCATTTTTTACGCATGGTTTAAAAAGAAAATAAACGGCATTACATAAAATGACGAAATAATCCTGCTGCTGCACAATTTGTCCGGTTAATAGGGGAGAATGTACGGTACAATGGTTGATTTGTACTCACTAAAAGCTGTTGTTTTATAGAATTTTACACTATCACCCATAGCCGCTGAAGGCCGTAATAAACAAACAATTCTTTTTAACCAATTAACCAATCTAACATGAACAAGAATTTCCTTTCTAAAGCAAAGATGTTTTTTCTTCTTTGTATGCTTATCCCTTTTGCAGGCATAAGCCAAACCAAAAATTTGCTTTCCACCCATCGGGTATTTCCCAAAGTGGATAAAGTACTGGAGTTTGAAAAAGCCCTGACTGCCCATGCTCAAAAGTACCACACCGGTAATGCCTTTTGGCGGGTATTTGCCATTCAATCCGGGCCAGATGCCGGTGGCTTTCAAATTAACGAAGGGCCAACAAGCTGGGAGGCGGAAGATTCAAGAGGCGATTTAGGTGCAGAGCACAAACTGGACTGGAATAAAAATGTAGCTATTTATTTAACCGACAGGCAATCGGTTGGATATGCTGTTTACATCGATTCGTTGAGTACAATAGCGCTGGGTGATTTTACTGAGAAGATCAATATCTCTCACATTTATCCAAAAATTGGCCACGGAGATGATGTAGTAAATATTATAAAGAAACTGAAAAAAGCCTGGACTGCGGCTGGTATAACGGTTGCTGTTTATTCAGCCAGTTCTTCCGGAAAATCACAATATACTTTAACAACAAGGTATAAGCAAGGTTTAAAAGAAAGAGCACCTGGTTTTCGTAAACCTTTTAAAGAATATTACGAAGCTGCAAATGGGGAGGGCTCTTATGCCCAATACCTTAAAGACGTAGCTGAATATCTTGATGAAAGCTGGAGTGAATTACTTTTTATGCGTCCTGAATTAGGTTCTAAGTAAACTTATTAAATATTATAAAGTCTTCAGGGGTTTAACCCTTGAGGACTTTATGGATATTGTTCAAGTAATATAACTTATAAAATTTTACACAAATGAAGGCAGCCATTAGCATTCCGCTCAGGCAAAGCAGCAGCATTTCTGCACTTTCTGAAAATACTTTTTTAAGGTACTTCAACTTTATAGCCTTGTATTTTGCACAAGGTGTACCGGAAGGAATGTTATTCTATGGCATACCAGCCTGGATGGCCATGAATGGCAAAACACCCGGCGAAATAGCAGGCTTTGCAGTAGCATGTGGATTGCCCTGGAGTTTTAAATTTATAGTAGCGCCATTGATGGATCGCTATACTTATTTATCAATGGGCCGCAAAAGGCCCTGGGTACTTTTAGGTCAAACAGGTTTAATACTAAGTTGTATTGCCCTGGCTTATGTGCCTGATCCTTTAAATAATTTAAAGCTTTTAATGGCAGCGGGTTTTGCTGTATCTTTTTTTGGAGCTTTTCAAGATGTGGCTACCGATGGAATGGCAGTTGATATTATTCCAATAAACCAACAGGCCCGTGCCAATGGCTTAATGTGGGGCTCTAAAATTATTGCCATTTCAACTACGCTTGCATTAGGAACCTGGCTGTTAAATAAATACGATTTTACCACTTCCATACTTATGCTTGCAGTAATGATAGGTGTTATTATGCTGGTGCCTATATTTTTAAGAGAACGCAAAAATGAAAAAATACTGCCCTGGACAGCAGGTGCTGCATCTGCCGAAACTAAAAAAATGCAACTGACAAGTTGGGGTACTATTTTCAAATCTTTATACAGTGTTTTCAGGTTGCGCAACTCTTTATTACTTGCCTGCATCCTGTTTATTGCACAGGGATCTTATAATTATATAGATACTTTACTTTCCATTTTTACAGTACAGGAATTAGGATGGACTAATGTTTCTTACTCACAATTCTATTCTACCGCAACTTTAATTGGTGGCATAGGAGGTATGCTGCTCGGCGGCATTTTGATTGACAGATTTGGAAAAAAGCGAATGATGAATATTTATTTTTTCGGCCTGGTGCTTATCACTACCGCATTGGCTTTTTTAAAATCCTATTGGGTTAGCACTACTTTTATTTATGGTTTCATGATGATTTATAATGTGCTCTATACTTTTTCCTGTATTGGCATTTTTGCTATTGCCATGCAATGCTGCTGGAAAAAAGTTTCGGCAAGCCAGTTTACACTTTATATGACAATTGCAAACCTTGGGCGTATTGCACTTGCTGCATTAATTGGACCAATAAAAGCAAATTTTAATTGGCAGATTACGCTGTTTGCCTTTGCAGTAATGATTGCATTAGCTTGGTTGCTATTGCAGTTTTTAAACATTAATGAGCAGGTAGAAAAAGTAGTGGATTTAGAAAATAATGACGGTGGGAGTGAGCTTTTACAGGGAAGTAAATAATGATTAATCAATCTCATTAAAAAAAATAAAAGTCATGAAACGCAGAGCATTTATAAAAAATTCAACACTTACAATAACAGCCCTAAGTATTTTCACTTCAACTTTTTGTCAAACGAAAATATTAAAAGAAGCAAAGTTAAAAGCACAGATCATCGCACTTGAAAAAGCAGGTTGGCAAGCCTGGAAAAATAAAAATATTACCTGGTTTCAAAATAATACCACAGCAGCATGTTTGTGGGTAAATTCAGAAGGTATAAGTGATAAGGCGCAAATGATTAAATCAACTTCAACAGATTGCAATGTGTCAACTGTTTCCATTGATAATTTTATATTTATGATAATTAATGAAAATGCAGTTCTTTTAACTTATGTAGCTATTCAGGATGGATATTGTGGAGGTAAAAAACTAATCGAAAAAATCAGGGTATCAGTTAATTATGTTAACCGAGGAAGAAAATGGCTTGAGGCTTTTTATATGGAAACACCTGTTGTTGAGTAAAAAAAACTCAGGTAAAATTCCGTTAATGTAGATGTTCAAAATTAAATTTTAGTTATTGGTTGGTATCCTCACCAATCAATAAAAAATCATCAATCAATAAAAAATTTAACCATGAAAAAAATAATTTTATTACTCCTTCTACTTCCATATTTTGGAACTCTACAAGCACAGGGAAACTATTCTTTTACTTTTAATCATTTGGCATTATCTGTAAAAAATCTAGATTCTTCCGCAGCTTTTTATAAAGAAGTTTTAGGGCTACAGGAAATCACCAATAAAACCAAAATAGAAGGCATCAGATGGTTTTCTTTAGGCGAAGGAAAAGAACTGCATCTTATCTCTTTTTTGAAAGATCCTGTTACCATTAACAAAGCGGTTCACTTGGCTTTAACCACTTTTAATTTTGATTTATTTATAAAAACATTACAAGCAAAAAAAATTCCTTTTTCCGATTGGCCTGGTACGGCAGATAAAGTAAATATAAGAGTAGACGGAATTAAGCAAATTTACTTTCAAGACCCAAATGGGTATTGGATTGAAGTGAATAGTGTTGGTCAAAAATAAAAAACGGGGAATTTGAAAACCTATTAGAATGGGAAATCAAAAAATAATAACTACAATGAAAAAAAAGTCTCTATTTACTTTAAGCCTTTTAATAGTACTATCACAAATCTTAATTATTCCACTTGTTGCTAATTCGCAAACTGTAAAACAAAAATCATCGGAGAAAGACACTCTGAATGTAGGCTTTGTACTATACACAAAGAGTAATACTCCTGGAACATTATTCGCAAGGTGGAATTACGCCAATATCTGGAGTGGGCCTGGCATAGCAACCGGCGGGCCAAAGGAAAATGGCTTTGCAGGAAATTATCATGTGCGATACTTTTATGAGAATGGAGATTTCTCTGACGAGTATGATCTAACGATTGAAAAAACGGGGGATTTTTACAATGTTTTATGGATTGTAAAAGGGAAATTACTCGCCAAAGGTGTTGGAATGGAAGTTGAAAATAGTTTGGCAGTAGGCTGGCGTAGGGTTAAAGATTAAATAAAGAGCGATAAATTTTTGAAGAAACCGTAATAAAATAAACATAACAGCATGAAAAAAAACTATTCATTTATCACAGCAAGCTGCTTTTTTCTTTTTCTCTTTACTGCCTGCAATACGGCAGAACAACATGACGAAGCCAAAGCAAAAGAAAACAAACCTGCCTCAACTGAGGCACCTGAGTATTTTAACCTGCGTCCAAAACTCGAAAAAGAATACGGCTATACCCATGCAGTAAAAATTGGCGATGGCCTAAAAATTTCCGGTGCCGTAAGTATGAACGATTCCGGAATGATAGTAGCACCGGGAAATATGGAACAGCAAATGAAAAATTGTTACAGTGACCTTGAAAAAATATTACAACATTATGGTTACACCTACGATGATGTGGTAGCAGAGAATGTTTACACTACCAATATGCAGGAGTTTATCAAAGTATCAGGCTTTCGCAATTCAATCTATAAAAAACAATTCCCCACAGGTACCTGGCTGGAAGTAAAAGGGCTGGCAGTAGAAGGGCAGTTGATTGAGATAGATATGGAGGCACACAAAACGAAATAAATAGACCACTGGTTTATTAAAATTAAAATAACTCAAAAGAACCGGACGTTGTAACCGGTGTTCGCTTTTTATTTAAACAATTTAATTATTCGTAAATGACAACGCTTAAAAAAACCAGAATACAATCCATCGACATGCTTCGTGGTATCATCATGATCATTATGGCACTGGATCACAGCCGTGATTATTTTCACAGTGCGGCATTGGTAGATGATCCGCTGAATTTGGCTACCACCAGTCCATTCCTGTACTTCACCCGGTGGATCACACATTTTTGTGCGCCCATTTTTTTATTCCTGTCCGGCACTTCTGCCTGGTTACAGAGCGGCAGAAAAACAAAAAAAGAACTCAGCCAGTTTTTAATTACCCGTGGGCTTTGGTTGGTATTGGTTGACTTAACTATTATAACATTAGGAACTACCGCAGATATTCATTTCAGCGTTTTTATTATTCAAAC
>JANMBZ010000136.1:0-25960 GCA_031360765.1 Chitinophagaceae bacterium | reverse complement strand
AAGAAGTTTAGATGTAAACCCATTAGGCATTGTTGTAAAATTTAAAACAAGGCTGAGAAAATCCTGAAAGTTTAAAAGTAATTTTTTGGGCAAAAGTTGCTTAGGTGCCTGGCCAATACTAACAGCTCTAAAACATAGCAGGTAGCTGAGTTTAAACAAAACAAAAGTATTAAGTTTTTTTAGTGGCCAGACCCATTTTGCCATTTTACTTTTGTAGATATTACAGCCGGGCACTGCAAATACACAACATAATGCTTGTTGAATAGTTCCGGCATATCTGTATTGATGATTTTAATAAGTTCTTTTTTTAAATCAATAGCATTGGCAGGTTCTGTAATGTATTGGTCATATTCCTGCAAATAAAAATCTTTTTCATATTTGCCAATTTGCAGATAACCATGAAAAATTTTTACAATTAAACTGTCCGCACATAAAGCCGGAGAAACAGTGCCATCACGAAGGATATTTACTATGGTCATACGGGTATCATTTAATAAGCCTACCTACCATTTACAGCGGCAGCTTAAAATGAAATAAAAGCGGAAGCAGAGGTAAGCAGACCGACATTGAATCTTAAAACGACACAAGAAATGGATAATTAAATTCAAGTACCCGTACTAAAATAATAAAACGCTGTATTATTTTAATACCCTCCGCTTTTATTGATATAAAATTAAGACAGAACAGCAGCAGCAACGATTTTATTCGATAAAACCGATTTTTTACGGGTTAAAATATGGATTATTATTGTTCAATTTTTTTCGTGTAGCTATTGCGGAACTGGTTTTACATTAAAACCATCAGTTGAAGTTGGTGGTTGCTTTAATTTATCTAATTTATTCTTCAGAATGTTTTGATAAGCATTGCCAGGGTTTACTTTAATTTGCTGAAGTAACGACTGATTGGCCCTGGTATTATATTCTATCAAAGTGTTTTTTCCGTAAATATTAAAATCGTTTGCCGAAAGCAGCAGCTCGTTTACAATATTATTTGAAACTTTTTGGCCATCGGGCAACTCCTCTAAATTTTTAAAGATGGTTATGCTTTCAGATTTTTCACCTTGGTTCCATAAAAATAAAATGGACAGTGCCACTATAAAGCCGGCACCCCATAATATGATATAGATAAATGCTTTTTTAATTTTGATGTTCTTTAAGATTATTAAAAGTGTTTTCCAATTCGTTAATTAACGTTGCTGTACTTTTTAAAATTTCGTTTTCAGTTTCTTTGTTGGATATATTTTTTTGCAGCGCAATAACCATTTGCATAGCCTTGCTATTATTACCCAATGGCGAAATACTGCTTATTAGATAATGGCAGGCTGCAGGCAATGCTGCTACATTTTTTTCACTTATTATTTTTTTCAACTTGGTTATCTCTACCGGTATTTCCTGCTTTACCTGTTGTAAAATAATTGCTGCCATCTGCTCATCGCCACCGGCAAGCTGCAATAAAAAATCGTTGTTGTTTTTTTCAATGGACACATCCGAAGATTTTAAAAATGGCGAAAGATATTTAAACAGGATGTTTTTAAGCGCCACCTCATCTAATGGTTTTGCCAGGTAATCATTCATTCCAGCCGCCCTGCATTTTTCTTTTTCGGCATCCATCACATAGGCCGTCATGGCTACCACCGGTAACACAGTATCTGTTTCTCTTATGGCAACACAGGTTTTATAACCATCCAGCAAAGGCATTTGTATATCGAGTAATAAGAGATTAAAATTTTCATTTTTCAATATTTCCAGTACTTCCAATCCATTTTCCTTTACCACAGGTTCAATACCAAACTGGTTTAAAAGTTTTGTTATCAGCAACTGGTTTACCGTATTATCTTCGGCAATAAGCACTTTTGCGTTGGTAAATCTTACAATAGTATTTTCTTTTGCTGCAATTGCTGTTACTACATTATTTTCCGTTACATTTTTTGCAAAAGGCAGCGTTACTGTAAATACCGAACCTCCGCCCTCTGTGCTTTTAACAGCAATACTGCCACCTAGCAATGCAGCCATACTTTTTACAATGGCAAGGCCAAGGCCGGTGCCTTTTTGGATATTTTCTTCTGAATTGCCGGCCTGCTGAAAGCGTTCAAAAATCAGTTCCTGCTTTTTCAGTGGTATGCCAATACCAGAATCCTGCACGCTGAACTGCAGCGTAATTTCTTTTTCATTTTCCGATGCATTTGAAATCATAACTTTTACAAAACCCTTAGTTGTAAATTTAAAAGCATTGCTCACCAGGTTTACCAGTATCTGGTAAATCCTGTCGGGGTCGCCGTGTAAAAACTGCGGCACACCTGTTTCAATCTGCCAGTTAAAATCAAGTTGCTTTTCTTTGGCAGTATTCATAAACATTGATTCCAAGGTTTGCATCATCCGCTTTAAATCAAATTCTTTTTCCTCTACTTGCATTTTACCGGCTTCAATTTTTGCAATATCCAGTATATCATTTACCAGGTTCAGCAAATTATTGCTGGAGTTTTCAATGATATCAGAAAATTTTTCCTGCTCTTCATTTAAAGCTGTTTGTTGCAACAACCGGCTAAAACCCTTTATAGCATTAAGCGGCGTACGTATCTCATGACTCATATTTGCCAGAAATTGCTCTTTTATCATGGCCGATTTTTTTACTTCTTCATTTGCTTTTTCCAAAGCACTTATCAGGCTTAGCTGGCGCCGGTGGCGGTTTATAATTATGGTGCCCAAAATTAAAATGGCAGCAATTGCAATGATGGCAAAAATTTTATTGAGGGTGGATAATTTTTGAGAAGCTTCTGTATTACTATTAAACGTATTTTTTAATTTCGCCTCCAGGCCTTTTTCGATATTGATGGCTGTTTGATAAATACTATCGCCGGAATTTAATGCTGTGAGCGAATCGGCATAACGCTTTTGTAAATTTTTATCTCCGGCGGATATGGCTTCTATTATTTTAAAACTTACGGTAACCTGGCGATTTATAAAACGGTTGAGTTTTATAAAATCATGTCGGGTTCCGCTATCAACATCCAGCTTTTGCAGTACCGATGCATTATAACCCATGGCCCCCAGCGAATCTGTAGTGGCCTGCATATTTTTTTTATCGGTGGTTTGCCTGGTAACAACAGTTTGCAAAGCTGCAGCTGTATTTACAATTTCCTGCAGGCGGTTGTTAATTGTAAAGATAACAGCCGCTTCCTGATTACCTGTTTTTAAACCTTTAATATTGTTGATGGTAAAGAGTTGTGCAGCCAATATCAGCAGTAGCAGCACTACTGTTAAAGAAAGTATCCAGAAATTATATCCAAAACGATTTTTCATTTATGTAATTAAATTAGCTGCAGCTTTTTTAATAAATCGTTTTTATACGTTTCAGAAACCGGGAGGGCCGTGCCCATAATATATGCAACGCCATCTTCTATATAATCAATTTTGGAAACCGGTATTAAAAACCCCCGGTGAATACGCACAAACTCCGATGCCGGTAGTTTATCTTCCATACTTTTTAAGGTAGAGTGAATGATGTATTGTTTGCTGACGGTATTTATTTTAACGTAATCGCCCTTAGATTCAAGCCACAGAATATCGTTTAATAAAACCTTGCGGATCACTTTATTATCTTTAATAAAAATCTGCTCCCGGTTTATTTCATTCAGTTGTGTGTCTTTAACGGCGAGCAGTTCCTTTGCTTTTTCAATAGCCAGCATCACCCTTGCTATGGATACCGGCTTAACTATATAATCAATCACATTCAGTTCAAAAGCCTCAATGGCATAACCGGTTTTTGCGGTAATTAAAATGGTAGCCGGTTTTTCGGGCAGCAGTTTAAGCAGCTCCAGTCCTGTCATACCGGGCATTTCAACATCAAGCAGTAAAATATCAACGGCATTTTTGCTTAAAAAAGATTTTGCTTCAATAGCAGTTTCGCATTCGCCAACTACATAAATATCATCAATTTTTTTAAGCATCTCTGCCAGCATCAGCCTTATTACTTTATTATCATCTACTATTAATACTTTGTTCATGTTACATCAGTTAATTACAAATAAATATACTCATAACTGCCGATATGGTTTAAGCAATTGGCAAAGGTTATAGCTGTATTTATTTAAAGTATTATTAAAGTAAGATTTTTATTGCAGCAGCAGACTGCTTATCGGTAAAGCGGGTTTTATAAAGGTTGAAGGCGGTTTTTTTTAGGTTGAGATTTTTACTTGAAAAAAGCCACGCTGCGTTTTGCAGCGTGGCTTGTAAAAAAATTGTTTGTTTTATTATCGTATCACTTCAATCTGCCTGTTTTCGTCCCAGCGGGGTTTTCACGGTAAATTCTATACCAAAAAAATGCCTTGCGTAAAACCCAGATATATAACACTGCTGCAATAATTGCTGTAGCTATTAAAAACTGATGAAGCGGCGGCATTAGTAAGTAAGACCGGCCGGCATCGGGGTTTCGCAGTAAGGTACGTACAAATAAAAATTGCCCATTTGCGAAAACCCCGCTGAGACAGAAAATATTACAAAGAACTAAACATAAAATTCAGGTCTTTGTTTCTGTCTTGTACCTTTATTGTATGTTGATACCTTTAAAAGGTTGGCAACCCTTGCAAAGCAGTTATTATTTTTTTTCAAATCTAATACATTTTATTGCTATACAATTTTTAAGCCCCTGTGAAAACCCCAAAACCCCTTCAGTAATAGTTTGTAACCCCTTCTATAATGGTTTATTACCCCCTGGTAAGTACTTTATATACCCCCGGCCGCTGGTTTATAACCCCTCCGCAACTGGTTTGTAATCCCTTCCGAAGGGGTTTATATCGCCCCCGGAACTTGTTTATAACCCCTCCGGAACTTGTTTATAACCCCTTGGGAACTGGTTTGTAAAGCCTCGGTAACTGGTTATAACCTCTTCGGAAGGGGTTTATGGGGTATAAAAAAGAGTATAGCTGCAGACTATACTCCTTACTAATGAATTCACAATCAACCGTTAAGCACCTGGTTCGGTAGCGGGCGCATTGCCGCTAGACGGCCTGCCGGGAAACTGCTGTTTCAGGTCTTTGTAAATGGCGCTGGCGCCCGGTGCATTGCTTTTGCTGGCCTCACGCAGGCTGCGGTAAAAAGCCGTAAGGTTGGTAAACAGGTCGCTACCCAGCAACAGGTTGGTATCAAGCATGCCCTGCAGCAGAGTTTGCAGCCTGTCTATACGTGGGTTTAGCTGACCGTGGGTGGTAAAATCGGCCTTTAGTTCGGCCTGGTCAATAAATGTGGGTACCAATGCAGGGTTACTACCGGCATAGCCTACTGCTTTGCCAACCCATACTTCCATTTCGTACTTAACACGGCCATGCTGTTGCCGCTGTTTGGGGCTAAGGTTTACAACCTTACCTTTTAATATGCCTTCAATAACGGTGAAAGCATCGTCCATTTGTTTTAGTTCAGCTTCTGTAAACGTTACGCTGATTAAGTTTTCTAATGCCATTTTAAATTGGTTTAAATGATTAAAAAATTTATTAGTGTAAATGTTTATTTACACAATAAATGTATAAATCAATTATACAATAATGAAATGTATGGGCAACTATTTATTATTACAAATAGTAATTTACATTTTCATTAACATTTTTAATTATACTAAAGCCGGGCTTGATGTGGCGTGGTTTGGGAGAGAGAAAAGGGGTGGTGATAAAATTTTGATTCCCGATTTTAGATTAGAAAGATCTGGGGTTGTTTGGCAATATTTATAAACAAAAAAGCCGTTCGGAATTTATCCAAACGGCTTTACTATTTTTATTTATGTTTTATTTTTTATAAACTTTTGCTACCAGCACTTCATTATCAATAATTACCTGCAAGGTATAAATACCGGCCGGCAGGTTATTAATGTTGTTGATGGTTATTAAGTTATCACCTTTAACCAACCGGCTGTTTTGTGTGTATATAACCTGGCCCAGGTTGTTAATTAACCTTAAATCGGCATTTGCAGCAACGTTACTGCTGATGCGGCTGTTTATTTTATCAGTAACCGGATTTGGTAAAATGGTTATCGATTTTTTAAGCTTATCGTTAAGTGTAATTATAATGATGCTGCTGTAAGTAAACCTGCCATCTTTATCAACCGATTTTAAACGGATGTAATAAAGCGGTTGTGTATAATTATAAAAAGTAAACTGGTAGTTGTTTACCGATGCATTGCTTGCAAATACCAATCCTCCGGTAGTAAAGCTGGTGCCATCGGTACTGTATTCTACTTCAAAATGATTGGTATTTAATTCATTTTCAGTTTTCCATTGTACTAATATATCTGCGCCATTTCTTTGCCCGGTAAAATTAATTAGCGTAAGCGGAAGGGTGGCAGATGTGCCTACCGGAATGGTATAGGCTGCCACATTGCTTAAATTGCCATTATTATCGTAAGCAGCATAATTGAATACTACATTACCGCTGTAACCCGGTGCAGGGTCTAACCGTAAACCGGCTGCCTGTGCAGGCGTTAATACAATACCACCAGAGTTAGCTGTTAATACTGCAGCCGTTAAATCTGCAAAACCACCTGTGCAGGTTGCGCCATTGGGTGTTGGCGGACAAGGAATACTGATTACCCCCTGAGATACCGGCGGCACACTGTTTATTACATACGTGCTTATTGAACCATCAGCATCGCTGCTGCTTAAAGCCGGAATGGCTGTAGGGCCATTACCATTTAACACTTTAGGAGCCACAACATTGTTTGATAAAGGTGGCAATCCACTTACCGGTATGGTATAAGTGGTGCTGTTGCTGATTACACCGCTGTTATCAGTGGCGTGGTAATTGAATATTACATTGCCTGTGTAACCAACTGCGGGATCAAACTTTATAGTAGCCATTTGTGCAGGCGTTAAAACAGTGCTGGCAGTTATGGGCGTTACTGTTCCGGTACAAGGTTCGGTACCGTTGCTGCAATAACTTAATGTTCCCTGCGAAGCAGGCGGAATACTTTCAATAGTATAGCTTGCTACCGTACCATCAACATCAGATGCAATAAGCCCCGGAATTAATGTTGGGCCGTTATTATGCGACATAGCCGGTGCAACAACTGCATTGGCAACCGGTGGTAAACTGCTAACAGGAATTGTATAAACAGCTCCTGCACTGGAAGCCCCGTTATTATCTGTAGTAGTATATGCAAACTCTACATTACCTGCAAAATTTGCAGATGGATCAAAACGCATGGCGGCAGCCTGTGCCGGTGTTAAAAGTATACCTGTGGGGTTGGCGGCTAAAACTGCCGGTGTAAGGTCTGCAAAACCGCCCGTACAGGTAGCACCTGCAGGCGTTGCCGGACAAGGAATACTTAATACACCTTGCGATGCAGGAGGAACTGATTGCATTGTATAGCTTGCAATAGTAACATCATCTATACCAATTAAAGCAGGTATTGCTGTTGGCCCATTTGTATTGGGCATTGATGTAGCTAAAATATTTTTTGCAACCGGTGGTATATTACCAGTTCCGGATACAGGCAATGTATAGGTAGATATATTGCTTACAAGCCCGCTGTTATCTTTGGCATTATATTTAAATGATGCCAAACCTGTAAAACCGGCAGTAGGGTCAAAACGCATACCTGCCGCTTGTGTTGGGGTTAAAACTATGCCATTGATATTGGAAGGATCAGCTAATACAGCTGCAGTTAAATTAGCAAAGCCACCCGTGCAGGTTGCACCGATAGGTGTTGGCGGACAAGGAATACTTAATATACCTTGCGTTGCATCGGGCACACTTAGTATGGTATAGCTGGCAATGGTACCATCGGCATCTGTACCGCTTAAAGCAGGTATTGCGGTAGCTCCATTTGTATTGGGCATTACTGCATTAACAATATCACTACTTACCGGTGGTTGCGGTGCCATGGTGATATTGTAGCTTGCGGCTGCACTTATATTACCAGTATTATCTGTAGTAGTATAATTAAAAGGTGCTGTACCACTGAATCCGGTTGCAGGATCGAACCTGATGCCTGCACCCTGTGCCGGTGTTAATACAATACCACCGGGATTGGCTGCTAAAACCGCAGGCGTTAAATCAACAAAACCTCCGGTGCAAGTACCACCTGCAGGGGTTGGCGGACATGGTACACTGAGTACACCTTGTAATGCTGTTGGCACGGTTGTAATGGTAAATGCTGTTATAGTTCCATCTGCATCGTTACCCGATAATTTAGGAATTACTGTTGCGCCTGCATTAAAAGGAACAAACGTATTTACATTATCTGCTGTTGGTGGTGTATTTAAAACAGGTAAATTATATGTAGCTGTATTACTTATTAAACCAGCATTATCGGTTGCAACATAGTTAAAAGAAGCTGTGCCGGTAAAGCCGGGAGCAGGATCAAAAACCAACCTTGCCGCCTCTGCCGGAGTCAACACTGTTCCGGCAATTATGTCTGCAACGCCTCCGGTACATGTTAAACCTACTGGTGTAGAAGGGCAGGTAACCCGAAGCACTCCGGAAGCTGCTGATGGAATAGTATTAATTGTATAAGAAGCAACTGTGCCATCTAAATCATTTGCTTTTAATGGAGGAATCGCGGTATTGCCTAAACTATTATTCAATGATTGTGCAGTAATATTATCTGCCAGTGGCGGCCTTGCTGTAGTAGCCGTAGCAGCAACAGGTATGGTATAATTAGCAGTGTTGCTGGTATTACCACTGTTATCAACGGCATTATAATTAAAAGTTGCTTTGCCAATAAAACCGGGAGCAGGGTCAAAACGCATACCTGCCATTTGTGTTGGCGTAAGTGGCATACCAGATGGGTATCCTGCAAGAATTGCTGCGGTTAAATCCTGAAAACCACCTGTACAGGTTGCACCAAGCAATGTTGGTGGGCATGGAACACTTAATACACCCTGAACCGTTGGTGGCAGTGTTGTTATTTGATAGGTAGATATAGTGCCATCAACATCGGCAGAGCTTAAACCCTGTATAGCAGTGGGCCCGTTTGTATTGGGCATACTACTTTCCATAATGTTGTTTGATACAGGTGGTAATGCTATTACCGGTAAGGTATAAGTTGCTGCATTACTAATATTGCCATCATTATCTTTTGCATCAAAAGTAAATGTTGCATTGCCGGTAAAACCCGGTGCCGGATCAAAACGCAAGGCAGCCGCCTGTGCAGGTGTTAAAACAATGCCGCCGGGGTTGGCAGCCAATACCGCTGCGGTTAAATTAGCAAAACCTCCGGTACAGGTTGCACCTGCGGGTGTTGCCGGACAGGTAATACTCAACACACCTTGCGCAACCGTTGGTAAAGTAACAATTCTGAAACTGTCAACTGTTCCATCCAGATCGGATGCTGTTAAGCCTGGTATAGCTGTAGCAGCATTGCCTTGCGGCATTGGAGCATTTAAAAAATTATCGGCTGTTGGTGGAAATTCCGGAATTACTTTGCTGAATGCAATATCGCCAATAACAACGGCCTGGCCTGCCGGGTTGCCTGTTGCACCCGGTCCTTGATCCCAAAATAAAGTAATTTTAGTTACAGGATTACTAAACTGAACAAGAATAGTAGCACCTTGAGATGTTGCACTGCTGGTGCCAGAATTACCATTAGCCAGTGCCTGGTTACCAAACGCACTGTTTCCGCTAATTAATACAGTATCGGGAGCAGTGTATGCCGCCTGAAATTTTGTAACTATTGGATTAGGAACTGCAACAGTACCATTAAGAGCAGTAAAAGTAAATCTGTCAACATAGCTTAACGTACCCGCTCTGTCCATATCTCCCAGATAAAACGATACATTATCTACTGGCCTTGTAAAAGTAATTACGGTGGTTACGGTTGGTAGAAGTGTACTCCAATCTACCCATTGCACTAATGGGCTACCACCGGTTAATCCCGGCAAAAACCAGTTTATACCACCCGTTGCGCCTACTATGGGACTATTATTTTGAAAAGCATTATTATCTACAGAAGTGCCTACGGCACTGGTATTGCCTCCAGAACCGCTGTTAGTAATGCCTATTGTAGCACCAATACCAGAGCCACCAATATTGGTAAGCGTTTTGGCATAAGTAGGGCCAACCCAACCGGTAGAACCCCAATGCAAATTGTAAGTTTGAGCTTTTAATAAACTGGCAAAAAAAACAGTTGTGACTAAAAGTAGGAGGTAGATTTTGGTTTTCATTTTTCTTTTTTTTAGGAGTTTGAATTTTAAATTTTGTTATATACGCAACTGGATTTTATACCATTTATTACTTTTTATAAAAATTATTCAATGTGATTAAAGCTTAAAAAATTATAGTAAAAGCAAATAAAAACCAATAAATCTCTATTCGTAATAATTTTCGATGAGTAGTGTAAATAAGCCGCTGATGGCCGATTTTTTTTCGTTTAAAATTAATGATCTGGATTTATGGATTTTTTTTATTTTGTAAATGAACGTAAATTAGTAAGAGAAAAATATCTTCAATTTTTCTGCAAACGGTTGTTGTTAGCAGATGGTACACTTAAATAACTAAAGCTAAATAGATAATCAAGGATTTTCTTTTAAAAACTGCAATAAAAAAGGAGAGAATCGCTTCTCTCCTTTTGGGGTTTATAAATCAGTTTAATTTTTTATAACTTTTTGCACTGCACCTATTTTCTCTCCTTTATCATCTGCCAGGTAAAGCATGTACATACCCGGAGAATAATTACTCATATCTAAATTGAAAGTATTTGCTGCAGCTGTAATCTTAATTTTCTGTGTAGCAAGTTGTTGCCCAATGGCATTAACAATCTGTAGATTTGCTACTCCTTTGTAGGCAGTATGGAAGCTGACGGTAAGATTGGTGCTGACAGGATTTGGATACACTGTCATATAATCGGTACTGGTACAGCTTGTACGCACTGTAACTATTGGTGAATAACTGAACTTACCATCCTTATCCAGCAATTTAAGCCTGTAATACATAATACCGGTTGGCTGCGAAACAGATGTTTGATATGATTTTCCGGTTGAGCTATTGGCCGATTTAATTTCTGCTATTGCAGTAAAATTCAATCCATTACTGCTTTGCTCAACAACAAACTTATCGGCATTTATTTCCTGCGATGTTTTCCATTGCAGCACCGCATCACATTTATTAGCTATGCCGGAAAATGATGAAAGTGTTATAGGTAAAGGAAACAACCAGGTTACTGTATATATTGCAGGTGTTGGGTCTTTTTTTCCTGCAAGGTCAACATAAGAATACTGAAATGAAGTAGATGTGCTGCCGATGGTTGCAGCAGTCATTTTAATCTGTAATAACGATGGGTTAAAATTATTGATCTGTTGACCGGTGGTAACCAATACGCCATTATAATGCAGTTGGGAGTTGGCAGGTACTGCATCTATAATAACAGCCTTGCTTGCCAATGAACAACCACCACTGCAATCTTCGGGATCGTTACCACTTAGTACAGGAGGGTTGGCTCCGCCATTTAATGTTACGGTTGTACCAACAATGGATTGTGGTATGTTGGTAGTATGATTATCAGTGTTTGGTAATCTTTCGATACCAAAATCAAAATTAACAGTATTGGTAAAGCCAAAATTTCGGGTATCAATTACACCAGTTGTTCCACCATCAATAGTACCATTTCTGCTTTCACCGGTATTGGTCCAGCCCGGAGGCAAAGCCACTACCGGAGCAGGATTACCAACCGTACCCTGGTTTATGGTTAACTGCAATGAATAATTAACGCCAGGATTTACGTTGGCTAAACTGTACGTGCCGTTTGCTGCAACCGGGGTTGTTGCTACAACATTACCCAAATTATCAACCAGGTTTACATACAATGTATTTCCAGCATTGGTTGCATTTTCACCGCCGTTAATAGCTACGTTTCCATTTGCATCATCCCAAACACGGCCGGCAATATTAATGCCCGGGCCAACCAGTAAATGTATACCTGCATCGGCACACAAAGGTTGTGGTGCAACTACGGTTACATCACAAATAGTATAAGGTAACCGGTCTGGTCCCACATAACCTGCTGGTGGTGTATATAAGTAAGTACCATTTGCATAAAATTGTACGGTACCTCCTTGTGCCGTACCAACCGGGCCTCCAATGGCAGTAGCCGGTCCTGCGGGATTGATGGTTACACCCAGGTAAGAAATCGGATTTGAATTTGGATCAGTATCATTACTAATAAAGTTTCCGGTTACTGGTTTGTTGATGGTTGTATAACCAAAATCATCACCACCCATCGGTGGGTCGTTTAAAGCTCCGTTTGGATCGCTTAAAACATCAACCTGTAAAATGGCAGTTGATGTGGCGCCATTGGCATCGGTAATAATATAAGGCACACTGATGGAGCCAACAAAACCTGGTGTCGGTGTAAATGTGTACGTTCCGTTTGCATTAATGATTAAAGATCCTGCATTGGCAACCACGTTACCGTTCTGGTCAACACCTGCAATTGTTCCCGCTGTACCTACTGTACCTCCTGTAAAGCTGGTTACTGTAAAGGCGTCACTTTGAGGATCACGGTCGTTTGCAAATAAACTGCCGCCAACTGCTGCGCCATAACTTATGTTTTCATCGTTATTGGCAATTACAGAATTTAAGCCGGTATTGGGTAACGGATCAACAGTTATGGTTAAAAATGCAGTATCGCATTTCAAAAGATTACCATTATCACATAATCTGTAAGGTATAGTTACGGTTCCGGTAAATGCCGGATCAGGATCAAAGGTATAAGAACCATCTGCAGCAAATGTTATAGTACCTGCATTGGCTACTGGTGTCCCCGTTTTATTTACACCGCCTAAAGTTGCGCCTGTAGAAATTGGCAATCCAGGAGTGGCTCCCTGTGCAAGGAAGTTGCCAAATGTCTGCGTATTATTTTCTGCATCAAAATCATTAAACAAAACACCACCACTAACATTCACATCCTGCCAGGTGCTATTCTCATCATTAAGTGCTAATGTACTATTATATGGATTAACTAAGTTGCTAGTTGCAATTTGGGTACAGCCCCGTCCTGTCAATTTTACTGCAGAAATCCGGAACCGGTAATCGCCTGGCTCGGGCAGTACATTTGTAGTAAGTATTAACGAACCACCATTGCCAAATGCAGAAACACCTCTGTCGTTACCAATAGTTTGAGTTGGAAAAGTTCCGGTTCTATCATCTGCCAATACATATAATATACCGGTTTGGCTATTTGTAATAGTGTATGTAAGAGTGCCTGGGGTTGTGCCGGCTGTTCCTGAAGGGTTTGATAAAACAGGCGTTGCAGGAGGCACACAAATTACTGTGAGGGTAGTTGCACAAATAACTTCGGCCCTTGTTGGTTCAGCAATACCAATAGAAAATACACCACCGGGATATATTTTATTCAGGTATGTTGTATTTAATGCTATAGGTCCCCAGCTGGAATTGCTTGTTGTAAAAGTTCCAATAGGTGTTCCATCAATGTATAATGTAACCAATGTGTTGGCCACACTACCAGTTAGTGTACCACTTGCAGCAGTTGCATTTTCATTAACAGGGCCGGTAATGGTGCCGCAACGTGCAGCCGGAGTACCAGTTAAAGTTGATATGATTGCTGAAGCACCACTGGTACCACAGGCAGTACCGGTATGGCGGGCATAGTATGTTGTACCTGCCACGCTTGTAGGCGATGATAAAGTCCAGTTACCACCTGCCACAACAGTTGTGGTTCCTATTACAACATTGGTTGCGCCGTTATATACCGTAACTGTAGTGCCTACCGGTTCAGAAGACTTTCCGGTTATTTGTGTAGCTGCTACCAGTACACCTGCTTCGGTTGTATTAATAATGGGGTTTGATACAAAACACTGAACAGTTTTAGAAGCATTTGCTGAAACGCACCCGCCAGTATTTTGAGCCGTTACTGTAAATACATCACCCACCTGGGCATAGTACCCAATGATGGGAAATGAAAAATTACCACCAGTTGCAGTAGCAGTTGCTTTTAAGATATTATTTACATATAACCTTACTGTTGAGCCGGCAACTGCTGTGCCTGCAATTGTTGAACCTCCGGAAAAAACGGGATCTGTAGTAATCACAGGAGTTGCAGTTGCAATAAAGCCAACACAATAAGGCGTAAGACAAGCAGATTTACATTGGCTAGGCGCCTGCTGGGTTATATAATAAGTACCATCCAGTAAATCCTTTGCGCCTGTATTACATACGTTAGTAGTATTACCTGTAGATCCAGATGCTTCCCAACCCCAGTTTCCCCCAGCCGGAATCACTAATGTAAAATCAACAGTTATTCCTGTGCTTAAAACCCGGTAAATACGAAGTGTGGCACCAACTATCCCAGTTCCCTCTACACCCTTATCTGTAAAACAGGTAACAGTTGGACAAACTGTGGTATTTGCCGCTGTACAATTCTGAATTAATATGGAATTAGATGTTAAACACATGGATTCTCCTGCAGCTTGTGCCTTAGCAGTTAAAAGGTCGTTATTGGTCACTGTAATTCCTGTAAGGGTCCAGGTGGCACCACTGGTTGCTGCTGTGGTACCAATAGATACACCGTTTTTGTAAACAGTAATAGTTGCGGTTGTAAGACTACTAAAACTTGCCTTTGTCCACGTACCGGAAATTGATGTAGCAGTAATAGATATAGGAGCCGTAATAGCGGGAGGAGCTGTACAAACAGCGCCAACACCACTGCCGGCGGCAGTCATATCATTAAGCGTAAAAGGTGGTTGGCCCTGAATAATGGCTATATATTGAGAAGAAGACGTACCAAAAAGTCCATCATCACCATACAGATCACTTACGGGACCGCAAATGGCTCCTTGCGGCGACATTACAGTAGTTGTTTGAACCCTTAATGGAGTTGTTGGTGAAATTGGCCCGGCACTTCCTGTAAATGCAGTACGGGGAATCCAAAAATCATAAAAATAATCTGCATCTCCTCCATCTCTGGTTATGGCAACAGATGTTTGTGCATAACCTGAATTTGCCAGGTTGCTTAAATCAATCGACCAAATGAGTTGCGGCGGCAACGGGTTGCAAGAATTATTTACATCATACAAAGCAATACGAAAATTTGTCTCGTACACCATTTCGTATTCAAAACCCGGATTACCATTGGTACCCGTTGTTTGTGCCTGGTAAGTAGGATCTGCATTGGTACCGGTGCCAAAAAATTTGCCATCTGTATCAAATAAAGCGCTGTATCCTTTTGAACCCGACATTAATCCGCTGATGCGTAAGCGTACCAGTATTTTATCATCTGCTGTGTTGGCAGTATTGTCTGGGCCAACATCAAAAAATAAATAAAAACCGGTACCACCGGGGTCGGCTTTTACTATTTCAGAAAAAAAACCTGTGGGGCCTCTTCGTAAATCTCCCGTTGGTTCCGGAAAAATAGGTGGAATGGGTTTATATGCTATTTCACTATAAGCAGCGCCAATATCGCCACCATTAAAACCAGAGGTAGTTATTGATGACCACCCATTGCCATTAGGATCTAATACTGAAGAAACAGCACCGGGCGGAACACGGCCACTACCATCCCTGATTATTAAACCAGGAGTTTGTGCAGTTGAGCTTAAAAAAAGTGTAAACATTGTAATTACAAGTATAATATACCTGTAAAAAGGAATTAAGAGTTTGAGCATGTTTTTGGTTTTTATGGATATTGGTCGAAATATTACTACTCTTTGTAGTGCTATAACGACATATCTGCTCCATTGTTGTAGTTACTTAAAAATAAATATATATTAACAATGTAAAAGTCAAGAGATTTAAACAGCCAAAACAATTTTTCGTTAATAGGCCCTATTGTTAAGCTGAACAAACAATTTCAGCAGTTAGAATTTACATAATGAGCAAAAAAAAGGAGAGAATCGCTTCTCTCCTTTTAATTATTTAATAAAGTTTATTTATTTGTACTGAGGAGCTAATCCTTTTGCCAGCTCGGTTACTTTGGCAATACCATCATCGCTTAAATTACCTTTTTTAAATTCGGCCAAAGTTTCAGGGTATTTGTTTTCCATTTCCATTAAAAAATGCTCTTCAAATGCTTTTACATTTTTAACAGCAACTTCTCTTAATAAACCCTGTGTTCCCAAATAGATCATGGCAACCTGTTTTTCAACACTCATTGGTGAGTATTGCAATTGCTTTAATATTTCCACGTTTCTTGCACCTTTGTCAATTACGTTTTTAGTTGCAGCATCCAAATCGCCACCAAACTTACTAAAAGCTTCAAGCTCCCGGTAAAGTGCCTGATCCAGTTTTAAAGTACCTGCCACTTTTTTCATTGATTTGATTTGTGCATTACCACCCACACGGCTTACAGAGATACCCACGTTAATGGCCGGGCGGATACCTGCGTTGAACAGGTTACCTTCCAAAAATATCTGTCCATCGGTGATAGAAATTACGTTAGTAGGAATATAGGCAGATACGTCACCAGCCTGCGTTTCAATAATTGGTAAAGCTGTTAAAGAACCTCCACCTTTTACCAAATGCTTAATAGATGCAGGTAAATCATTCATCTGCGCAGCAATTTCATCTTTAGAAACAACCTTTGCAGCTCTTTCCAATAAACGACTATGCAGATAGAATACGTCACCAGGATAAGCTTCACGCCCTGGTGGTCTTCTTAACAACAAAGAAACCTCACGGTAAGCTACGGCCTGTTTAGAAAGATCATCATAAATAATTAATGCAGGCCTTCCGGTATCACGGAAAAACTCTCCGATAGCAGCTCCGGCAAATGGTGCGTAGAACTGCAGTGGAGCAGGATCAGAAGCAGATGCTGCAACGATGGTTGTATAAGCCATCGCACCGTACTCTTCCAAAGTTTTCATTACACCTGCAATGGTTGAAGCTTTCTGGCCAATTGCTACATATATGCAATAAACAGGTTTTCCTGCTGCGTAAAATTCTTTTTGATTGATGATGGTATCAATGGCGATAGCCGATTTACCGGTCTGGCGGTCACCAATGATCAACTCACGTTGTCCACGGCCAATAGGAATCATCGCATCAATGGCTTTAATACCGGTTTGCAATGGTTCTTTTACCGGCTCACGAAAAATTACACCTGGTGCTTTACGCTCCAGCGGCATTTCATATAATTCGCCTTTAATGGGGCCTTTACCATCAATTGGTTCTCCCAGTGTATTAATAACACGGCCGCTCATACCTTCTCCTACTTTAATAGAAGCGATCTGACCGGTACGCTTAACTTTATCACCTTCTTTAATTTCGGCACTATCACCCATCAAAACCACACCCACATTGTCTTCTTCCAGGTTAAGGGCAATTGCACGTACACCATTGTCAAATTCTACCAGTTCACCGGAACGAACATTGTTCAATCCGTAAACACGGGCAATACCATCACCCACCTGTAAAACTGTTCCTACTTCTTCCAAACTGGCACCTGCATTAAAATTGCTTAACTGCTGGCGAAGAATTGCGGAGATCTCGTCTGGTTTAATTTCTACCATAATTGTAATTTGATATTTTTATTAAAAGGCCTTTTTTTCAAGGCTGCAAAGGTATGGGAAGAGCGGCGGAATGGCAAAAAAACAGGAATTAAAATTGAAAAAAAACAGGATTTTCGACAGAGGTACTGAAACACAGAAGAAATACGTAAAATAAAACTCCCTTTCAGTGGTTTAATTTGAAAGGGAGTTTGCTGGTTTTAATATCGTTGTTACTGACCACGCCGCATTTTAGGGCGGTTGGGATTGTTTCTTTGTTTTTGCAGCCTGTCTCTCAACTTGCGCTTAAATTCATCATTTAACCTGAAAAACCTTTCGCACCTGTTATTGCCCAATATTCTGGTGAAATTTTCCTGGTATCTTTTTTTGATATTTAACCGGGCTTCTTCTTTAACCAGTTCGGGCTGATCGGCCCTTACGGCTTTTAAATCGGTTTCGAACTGTGTGTGTACCGGCCAGAATTTTTGAGCCTCATCGGGCGTTAATTGTAACTGCTGCGTAACATAAGCAACATACAAAGCTTTAATTCTTTCCTGCTTGGTTTGGTCATCACCCTGCGGATTTTCCTGGGCAAAAGCCAGGGCAAAACTGCCAAGCAAAAGGGTTAATATGAGTAGATATTTTTTCATCTTAATTGTTTAGTTTTTTAAATCATTTACATTAATACTGTTCAGGTATTTATCGAGCGCCTTTTCATCCAGCAGGTAATCTTCTTCTGCTGGCAATTCGTTATCATCAATACTATTTGCCACCATAGCTGTTTTAACATCGGTACCATTTGCTTCTAAAAATTTCACAATATCATCGTCAGATATTTTTGCAAGCTCCTGGTCAACATCCTGCATTTTTAAACCGGCAGTTACATAATTAGGCAGTTCAGTATTTTCGGTTTTAGCACCGGTAAATTTAAGAACACCTAAAGCCATCACACCGGTAAAAGCCGCTGCCACAGCGTATTTAAAGAAAGTGGTTGTACGACTTTTTATATTAACCACTTTTGTTTGCGGATTTACTGTGTCCAAAACAGTTTCGCTTAAACCTTCAAAATAACCTTGCGGTACTGTAAAAACATTTTCATTTTGTATGCTGTGCAACATGGGCGATAAAGCCTTTATTTCTGTTGCAGCATCTTCATTATCCTGCGTTTTTATTTTGGTAAGAATTGAACCGTTGAGTGTATCAAAATAACCGGTTGGAACTTCAAACGTGCTTTCTTTTTTAATACTGGATAATTTAGGAGATAATCCACTTAATTCTGTTGCGGCATCTTCATTATCCTGCGCTTTTATTTTTGTAAGAATGGAAGTTGACAGTGTATCAAAATACCCAACCGGTAAATCAGCAGTTTTATGTTTGCTAAACCCGTATTCTTTTTCAATACCCATCAGAATATCAGCAGCTAAGTATTCAAAATAACCGGCAGGCACTGTAAAAATATTTACTTTTTTAATTGCTGCCAGGGTTGGACTTAGCTCCCTTAATTCGTTCAATATGTCTATCCTGTTTTCCATCTACGTTAATTCAGACTGGTTTTTGTAATAAAAGTTTAACCATTCAATATAAAATCTTCTATTTTTTTTACTGCGTGATGGTAGCTTGCTTTTAGTGCCCCTTCGCTTGTTTCCAGCACTTCGCTCATTTTTTGGTAAGGCATTTCATCGTAATACCTGAGGTTGAACACTACCCGTTGCTTTTCGGGTAATTTCTGTATGGCGGCCTGTAGTTTCCACTCCAGTTTGTTGGCATCAAAATGCTTGTCAGATTCTAATTTATTGCTCAAACCGGTTTCCACATCGCTTAACGATACCGAGGATCGTTTTTTCTCTTTTTCCAGAAAGCTAAGGCATTCGTTGGTTGCAATGCGGTAAAGCCAGGTGTAAAGCTGACTATCTTCTCTAAAATTATCCAATGCCTTCCACACTTTAATAAACATATTCTGCAACACATCATTGGCATCATCGTGGCTTACCACTAAACGGCGGATGTGCCAGTACAATTTTTCCTGGTATTTTTTTAAAATGAGGGTAAAGCTGCGTTCTTTGGTTGCAGCTTCCCTGAACTGCATCAGCAGCTCTTTATCGTCAATGTTTTCAGTCATAGAGGTTCAGTCCTAGTTGGTTGAGCATAAAAATAAAAAAACCAATCGTAAGATTGGCTTTTTATTAAAAGGTTTAATCAGCTTTATTTTCTTGCTATTGCTTTTTGGGCCGCAGCTACAATATGTTCCGTATCCAACCCGTATTTTACAAGTAACTCCAGCGGTTTACCGCTTTCACCAAAGGTATCGTTGGTGCCAATGTACTCAATAGGTATGGGGAAGTTTTTTGCAGCTAACTGCGCAATGGCATCGCCCAGGCCGCCAATAATATTATGTTCTTCTGCAGTTACTGCGCATTTTGTTTTTTTGATAGAAGCCAATACTGCATCCACATCCAGCGGCTTTATGGTATGGATATTTATCACTTCTACACTGATGCCTTTTTCTTCCAGAATTTTGCCAGCTTCAATAGCTTTCCAAACCAGGTGGCCGCAGGCAAAAATGGTTACATCGGTTCCTTCGGAAAATTGTTGTGCTTTACCAATTACAAAATCGGCTTCGTTGGTAAAAATGGGCCAAACCGGGCGGCCAAAGCGCAGGTAAACCGGTCCTTCATGCTCAGCGATGGCTATGGTTGCGGCTTTGGTCTGGTTATAATCTGCAGGCACAATAACCGTCATACCAGGTAACATTTTCATCAAACCGATATCTTCTAATATCTGGTGCGTAGCACCATCTTCGCCTAAAGTAAGTCCGGCATGCGATGCACAAATTTTTACATTTTTACCGCTGTAAGCAACGCTCTGTCTTATCTGGTCATAAACTCTTCCGGTAGAAAAATTAGCAAAAGTGGTTGTATAGGGAATTTTACCGCCGATAGTTAAGCCGGCTGCAATACCAATCATGTTCGCTTCGGCAATACCGCACTGGATAAACCTTTCGGGGAATTCTTTGATAAACCCATTAAGCTTTAAAGAGCCTGCCAGGTCGGCGGTAAGTGCTACAATATTGGGATTTTTACGGGCGGCTTCTAAAATACCATCGCCAAAACCACTTCGGGTATCTTTATTACCGGTAACCTGAATCTCTTTAAGCATAAAAATTTTTTAAACTGCTATCTGCATTGCCGCAAAGTAAAAGAAAGATTTGCAGGCTGGCAAATGAGAATGTAAAAGTTGCAGAAAAGTTTTTAAAAGAGAATTTTTTAATTTGCAATTTCTGAGATTGTATAAAATTTTAAATTGAGCTTTTTAGCATAATCTACCATTTTATGAAGGCGGTCTAAAGTTACACTCAATTTCTTATCAGTATTGATATCATGTGCCACAAAAACAGCGCAATCGTTATGATCTGATGCTGATTTAATCAATTGCAATATATCTTCATCTGAACGTTTGCTGCTTTTATCAACACCCAGGCCAAATAAAAGCGTATTTTTTTCGGTAGGGGCAAGGCTTTTGCTGAAATCGTTGGTACCATTTAGTGCTCTTACACTTTTAAAATAACGCATCAGCAATTTATCGTAAAGACTATTGTGGGCTCCGTATGGATAAGCAAAATTAATTGGATAAAACCCATCCTTATTCATCATTTTTAAACCGCATTCAATTTCGTTCAGCATCAATTCGTCTGTAGTATGCTTATACCTGTAAACATAATCGAGCATATTATAATGATTGGTACTGTGGAAAGCAATTTCATGCCCATGGCTTTGAATGATACTGAGCTTATTTTTTTGTGCAGCTGTTAACCGGTTATACTTACATACATAAAAAGTTACTTTTATATTGGACGAATCAAGGTATGGCAAATACTTAAACCAGTTATCTATCCTGTCATCATCAAAAGTAAGCGCAATGCCAGCATTGCTTAGTTGCCCGTCTTTTTTAAATTTAGTACAACCGTTAAAAAGTGCACTTATTACCAGTGCAATAAATATGGATTTTGCATAATTATTATACATACAGTCTGTTTCAATAAATTTTAAGGAATTTCAGGATAGGGCTGGCGAAGTTAACAGAAAATTTAATTTAAATCTCTACCGGGATGGTTATATATTTTTTCATCATCTTTAAGCTTCAACTCCCATTTCCAGGCGGTATCCATCATATGCTGCAGACTGTATTTTGGTAGCCAACCCAAAAGTTTTTTTGCTTTATCATTATTGGCATATATGGCTACCACATCACCGGAGCGGCGTGGGCCCATTTCGTAATTAAGCTTTACACCACTTATTCTTTCAAAGGCATTAATTATCTCAAGTACGGTAAGTCCATCACCAGTACCAAGGTTAAAAATATCGCAGTTGGTTTCATTTTTATTTTGCAAAAGATAGTTGAGTGCCAATGTATGTGCATGTGCTATATCGCATACGTGTATGTAATCACGTACGCAACTGCCGTCTTTTGTGGGGTAATCGTTGCCCCAAACTTTCATCACAGGTAATTTTCCAATAGCAGTTTGTGTAATGGCCGGCACCAGGTTTTGCGGTTTGCCCAGCGGAATTTCCCCCATCAGGGTAGATGGATGGGCCCCAACCGGGTTAAAATATCTTAATAAAATTGCATTGTTTTTATTGGCATTTACGGCATCGTTTACAATTTTTTCGCCCATTTGCTTGGTGCGGCCGTAGGCAGATTCTGCAGGTTTCATAGGCGTTTCTTCTGTTACCGGTATAGCATCAGGATTACCATAAACGGTGCAGGAAGATGAAAAAACAAAATTGGGTATAGCAAACTCATCGGCACATTTTAAAATATTGATGAGGGAGTCTAAATTATTTTCGTAGTACATCAGGGGCTTTTCCACCGACTCTCCTACTGCTTTATAAGCTGCAAAATGAATGATGCCTACAATATCTGGATTTTCCTGAAAAATGGCGCAGGTATCATCGTAAATACAAAGATCTACCTTATAATTTTTTACCGTTTTTCCGGTAATTTTTTCAACAGCATTTAAAATATTTTCGTTGCTGCGGCTGTTGTTATCGGCAGATATAACTTCAAATCCGTTCTCTATCAGATCAACAATGGTATGTGCACCAATATAACCGCAACCACCGGTAACCAGTATTTTTTTCATACTTTAATTAACTGAAATTTTAAATTATATACTTTTGAAAAAACATCATCGGCACTGAATAAAGTTGCATTATTTATTACAGCCGTTGCGGCAATTATTGCATCAGGCAATTTTAATTTATGCTTTTTTCTGATAGAGATTACCTGATTGATTAAATCAACATTTTCTTTTGTTACTGAGTAAATTTCAATGTACTTGCAAAACTCTTCAAAAAAGAATCTGTTTTTAGGTGTGAGTTCCGGATTACTTAAAAATTCTAGTTTAGAAATAATCGAAATTGAAATAACTTCTTTTGGCTTAACATATTCTTTTGCAAATTTACCATCAAGATAAGGCCCCAGAGCGTTGGTATCTAACATTACTTTATTACCACTCATCTCTCATTTTTTTTTGATAGGCTGTCCAATCAATATTACTTTCCATTTTTCCTGCAAAATCTGCAAATGTTTTATTACTTTTTTGTTTTTTCTGATCCACAATTACCATTACTTCTATTTCTTCTGCCATGGTGCTGATGGGCAGGCTGATTTTATATTTGCCGCTTTTTGTTCTTATGGCTTTGGCTCTTATGGCTTCCATTTGGCTGTTTTTCCAAATTTACAGCTTATTAGCGTTTAAAAACAAAAAAATCACTCATGTTGGTGAGTGATTTTAAAACGAGGTTATAAAGTTATTTTTAAAAAAAGAAATGGATAATATAATAAGTACCTGCAGCCAGTAAACCGCTTACGGGTATAGTTAAAACCCAGGCCCACAAAAGGTTTACAGTAACTCCCCAGCGTACCGCACTTAAACGTTTGGTTGCACCGGCACCAATAATACTGCCCGTTATGGTATGTGTGGTAGATACCGGTATGCCCATTTGCCCGGTAAAAAAAAGTGTGAAAGCTCCGGCAGTTTCTGCTGCCACACCTTCTAGCGGTGTAACTTTTGTAATTTTTGTACCCATGGTTTTAATAATTTTCCAGCCACCGCTCATGGTTCCTAAACCTATGGCCACATAACATGCAATAGGTACCCAGTTTGGCAAATCAGAAAAATTCTGAATGGTGCCGTTGGCAATTAATGCGGCACCGATAATACCCATTACTTTTTGAGCATCATTACCACCATGACCTATACTGAATGCCGCAGAACTTAGCAACTGTAGTTTTTTAAACATGTTGGCAACCTTAAATGCAGTGGGTGTTCTTATTTTTTCAACATATAAATAAACCAGGCAAAACAGTAATGAGGTAAAAATGATGCCCCAAACAATCATGCTGTTATCGGCTTTATCAATATCTTTTGCTAATGATTTTTCAATGCTGAAGCCGGTAATTTTTTTGCTTATATTTTCAATATTTTCATTTTTTACAGGATAAATTGCATTGAGGGCGACCAATGTACTATCCAGCGGCATTTCCTTTGCCAGGTATTTTTTTAGCGGATTTTTATATTTTTCTGTAGCGTCTTTTGCAATGTTGTATTCTGCCTTTGCCTTATCATCGGCAGTAGCTTTTGCCTCCAGCACTAAAAAATCGTTGGCGTTGCGTACATCATCTTTTAACCTGCTGGCTTCAATTTCTTTTAACCAACCACTGTCGTAAGCCTGTTTGGCAATATTTTTTGCACCCAGTTTATCAAAATCATCAACCAGCAATAAAATTTTATTATAGTTGGGGGTTGCTTTATCTAACTTTTCTTTAGCAGTATTATATGCTTTTACAAGCGTAGTATCATTGGGGCTTGCTTCTTTTTTTGCCAGTGTTTCTTTTACTTCTTTTTTATACTTATCAACTTTTAAAAATTTCTCAAGGTTTTCATCCATTTTACTGTTTTCAAAATTATCGAATAAAAAAACAGTAAGTATTGTAAGCACCGCAATAATGCCCAGCCTGGCCCATACATTTCGCATTACGGTAACAATGGTTATAAAAATAGAAATGGCCATACCAATAAGCGGTGCCAGAAAAATAAAAAGAATGGTTTTAATAATAATGTCTGATTCTACAATTTTACCCCAACTGATACCCATGCCTTTTACACTCATGGCGTGTGCAATGGCTGCACCTGCAAATCCGCCTATCAATGTGTGTGATGAGGAAGAAGGAATACCATACCACCATGTTAAAAGGTTCCAGAAAATTGCAGCTATAAGGCCCGATAAAATAACAGGTAGTGTTATAAATTCTTTGTTAACTGTTTTACTGATGGTGTTGGCAACTGCATGATCTTTAAAAATAAAATAAGCAACGCAGTTAAAAAATGCAGCCCAAACTACCGCCTGAAAAGGGGTAAGCACTTTGGTTGAAACTACGGTAGCTATTGAGTTTGCTGCATCATGAAAGCCATTGATGTAGTCGAAAATTAAAGCGAGTGCTATGATTACTATTACTAAAGTCATTCTTTTTGATGTTTGTTATGTGTTAAGTGTTAATAGTTATCCGTTTTGTGCAGCTACTAACTATTAACCATGAACCATTAACTTTTTAAGCGTACTTCACAATAATACTTTCTATCACATTTGCGGCATCCTCACATTTATCCGTAACAATTTCCATTACCTGGTAAATCTCTCTCTTTTTAATTACTTCTTTTGCATCCGGCTCCTCGGCAAAAAGTTTTTCAATACTCATATCAAAAATATCATCGCCCTGGTTTTCAATACTGTTAATAGCAACCAGTGCATCGGTTATCTGGCGCATGTTTTTCATGTTGCGTAATTCTGTAACTGCATTGTGTACAGCTAGGCAACCCTGTGCAATTATATCAGCCATTTTTTGTATGCCGGTATCATTGGGGTTTACATGATAAAAGTTTATTTTTTTGGCTGCTGCATAAATATAATCGGCAATATCATCAAGTGCCGATGCCAGGTAATGTATATCTTCTCTATCAAAGGGTGTGATAAAATTTTTACCCAGCTCCGTAAAAATCTGGTGTGTAAAATCATCGTTCTGATGCTCCATATCTTCCAGCTCTTTAATCAGTTTGGCACGGGCATCAAAGTCAGATTCGTTTACTACCTCTTTAAGTTTTTCGCCCATTTTTACCAACACATCCACCACGCTTTCAAAAAGTTGAAAAAACACCCTGTCTTTAGGTAAAAAGATTTTTAAAATTGAATTTATGCCTGCCATAATTATTTATTTTAAAGCAAAAGTATAATTATTGAACTTCTATCGTTCATCAATACTATTGGTAATGATAACTTAACATTAAAATAATGCCATTTTACCTATTTATAGTAATAATTCCTTAAAAGTACTGGATATTTCGGCGGATATAAATCCAGCATTCAACCGGTTTTATAAATTCAGGATAAATTACCATAACATTCGGTTAATATACTGGTAACATTACGGTAACATTCAATTCACGTTGGCGTAACATGCAAGTTGTCTTTTTGCGGTAAATAT
>JANMBZ010000134.1:0-7253 GCA_031360765.1 Chitinophagaceae bacterium | reverse complement strand
GTACACAACAGGCATCAGCATCAAAGAAATGGCAACCGGTAAAGAATTTGCTGTTAACGGCTTACCAGCTAACCTAAAAGCCGGCAACCTGCAATGGAGTCCTGATGAAGATAAAGCTGCCTTCACCAACACTACCAACACGGCTATTGATATTTATGTAATTAATATTAAAACACACAATGCTACAAAAATAAATAAGGCAACAGTCAATTTAGTTTTAGGTACAATTGATTGGATTGACAATAACAGTTTGTTATACACTGCCGTAAACAAACCGCTGGCTATGGCACCCAAAAAACCTGTAGCACCTAAAGGACCGGTGGTGCAACAAAACCTGGGAAAGGTTGCTGCCAGCCCTACTTATCAGGATCTTATAAAATCGCCTTTTGATGAAACACAATTTGAATTTTATGCCACATCTCAATTAGTAAAGAATACAAATGGCAGCGAAATAAAAATTGGCGCACCTGCTATTTACAGCAGCGTTCAAACCTCTCCCGATAAAAAATATTTACTGGTAGAAAGAATTGATAAACCATTCAGTTACCTGGTTACCGCTTATGGTTTTAACAGCACGATGATGGTCACCGACATCAATGGAAATGTTGTAAAAATAATTGCCAAATTACCCAGCAGCGAACTGGAACCCCGTGGAAACGACAATGTTTTAAATGCCCCACGTGGTTACAACTGGTTAGATAATTCTCCCGCAACCCTCCAATGGATTGAGCCTTTAGACAGCGGCCTTATTAAAAAGAAAATGGATTATCACGATGCTGCATATATACTGGCTGCACCCTTTACAGGCAATCCCAAGGAACTTGTAAAAACTGCAGAGCGCATCAACAATGTAAGCGATATTGTTAACGGATCTTTCTTTATCACCGAAGGCTCAAGAGCAAAACACCGCCAAAAAATGAGCCGGCTTACCGCAGATAATAAAATGGAAGTACTGATAGACCGCAGTACAGATGATGCTTACAACGATCCCGGCGCTCCCCTTACCGAAAAAAATAAATACGGCCGCAACACTATTAAATTAATCAATGGCACTCAACTGGTAATGCGTGGCATGGGTGCTTCTGCAAAAGGTGATCTTCCTTTTTTAAATACATTTGATATTAATACCAAAGAAACAAAACAACTCTGGCGTTGCGAAGAACCTTATTACGAAACCGTGACCACCGTTTTGGATTACGATAAAATGACCATCGTTACTAACAAACAATCGCAAACTGAGCAGCCCAATTATTTTTTGCGTGACCTGAAAAATAATTCCACAAAAGCCATCACCGCTTTTGCAGATCCGCAACCCGGTTTGCGTGGCATTACCAAACAAAAAATAACTTACAAACGCAAAGATGGTGTTGACCTTGCTGCCGATCTGTATTTACCAAAAGGTTACGATGCAAAAAAAGATGGCCCCCTGCCGGTGATGATGTGGGCCTACCCACGTGAATTTAAAAGTGCCAGCGATGCTGCACAACTTCGTGGCAGCAAATATACTTTTACAAGAGTGGGTTATGGATCCGTTGTATTTTGGGCAACGCAGGGTTATGCTATTATGGATAACACCGAGTTTCCCATTGTTGGTGAAGGCGATAAACAACCCAACGATAATTTTGTAGATCAGCTTACCTGGAGCGCCGAAGCTGCCATTGATAAAATTGCAGAGATGGGCGTTGGCGACCGCAACCGTGTAGCAGTTGGCGGCCACAGTTATGGTGCATTTATGACTGCTAATCTTGTTGCACACACAAATTTATTTAAAGCCGGCATTGCCCGCAGTGGTGCTTATAACCGTACGCTTACGCCCTTTGGTTTTCAAAACGAAGAGCGCACTTACTGGCAGGCTCCTGAAGTGTACAATACCATGAGTCCATTTAGTTTTGCCGATAAAATTAAAACGCCACTCCTCATGATACACGGTGAGGCAGATAACAACCCCGGCACTTTTCCCATACAAAGTGAACGTTTGTACAATGCCATCAAAGGCCACGGCGGTACCGTGCGTTTTGTGCAACTTCCTTTCGAAAGCCACGGATACGCTGCCAAAGAAAATATACTGCACATGCTTTGGGAGCAAAACCAATGGTTGAATAAATATGTGAAGAATGCGGCTGGATCGTTGTATGTAAAATAGAGGATTGTCAGAACTGGGATTTAGGTGGTTTAATAGGATTTATCTGATTATTGAATTAAAATCCTTTTAATCTTTTCAATCCACCAAAATCTCCATTCAAATAATTTTGGGACAGGCATTTGTTCCTTGATTAAACATCGTTGTGTCACTCACTTGTACGGCATACCATTGGGGAGCTTTTAATGTTCGGAAAAACATTTTTTACTATTTTGAATTGCCACTGGCTTTAGCCAGTGGATAAAATAATAAAACACAATCGGCTTTAGCCAAACCAATCATGCCATTTGTAAAAGTCTATATTCATTTTGTATGGAGTACCAAAAACAGGGTTCCATATCTTGATTCATTAGAGTTAAGACAAAAAGTTTGGCAGCATATCAGGGATAATGGAAAGAAGAAAGAAATATTTATTGATTTTGTAAACGGGCATGTGGATCATTGCCATTGCCTTGTGTCACTTGGCACTAACCAAACCATAGAGAAAGTGATGCAATTAATAAAAGGGGAATCGGCTTTTTGGATAAATAAAGAATCATTAACCAAACAAAAATTTGAATGGCAGGATGAATATTTTGCTGTATCAGTTTCTGAATCTGTTGTAGACAAAGTAAGAGATTATATAAAAAATCAGGACCAGCACCACAAGCACAAAACTTTTCAACAGGAGTATGATGAGTTTATCAGCAAATATGGATTTCAAAAATTTAAGGATTAATTTGGCTAAAGCCGGGAACTACTCAACTATTTGTGCCTCCAGCTAAAGCTGGAGGCTATTCAAAAAGCATGTACACATTTTATTTAATTGAACACATCAAATATTAAAGACAGAGATTAATCATTTGCCGGTTGCTGATGAATTACAGATGCTGATAAATCATTTTTGCTTTTTAATTGCCACTGGCTTCAGCCAGTGAATTAAAATAACAAAGTAGAATCGGCTTTAGCCAAACTGAAACACAGATAAATTAAAATATTTTAGAAAAACTAATCTTCTCAAAACAAACCTGTTTAACAATTTCCCCAGCAGTTATTTCCCTAAATTGCATCCAATGGATTCCCTAACACATATTGCCCTTGGCGCCTGCATGGGCGAAGCTTTTGCCGGGCATAAGGTTGGTAAAAAAGCCATGCTTTGGGGAGCACTTGCACAAAGTATTCCCGATGTAGATTTTATTGCTTCTTTCTTTTTAAACACAAGCAGTAATTTACTGGCCCACCGAGGCTTTGCCCATTCCATTATTTTTTGCCTGGCGGCCACTTTACTGTTAACTTATTTTGCCGAAAAATGGCACCGGCCACACAATATATCTTTTACACGTTGGGGGGCATTTTTTGGCGTAGTTATTCTCACCCATATTTTTTTAGATGCTTTTAATAATTATGGTGTGGCTTGGTTTGAGCCTTTCAGTCATTATCGCATCAGCTTCAATATAATTTATGTAGCCGATCCTTTTTTCTCCTTTGTGCCGGGCATATGCCTGGTTATGCTTATTGTGTTACGTTCGTTTAAAAAACAAAGAAAAACCTGGTGGCGGCTTTGTCTGGGTTTTTGCACTTTGTATTTATGCTATTGTATAATTAATAAAATAATAATTGATAGGGATATAAAAAAATTACTTGCCACAAAGCATATACCTTACAAAAATTATTTTACCACGCCTGCCCCATTACAAAGCTGGCTTTGGTTTGTGGTTGCCAGTGCCGATAGTGGTTATTATGTGGGCTATCGGTCGGTGTTTGATAAATCTAAACAAATGCCGCTGCAATATTTTCCGCAGCAAAAATATTTATTAGCTGATATTAAGGATAAAAAAGAAGCAGATCAACTCGTTCGTTTTTCAAAAGGATATTATACAGTTGAAAAAAGAAACGATACATTAATCTTTAACGATTTGCGCTTTGGCCAGGAACTTGGCTGGGAAAACCCAAAAGGAAATTTTGCGTTTCATTATTATATTGAACCCGAGCTTGATAATACGCTCGTGGTGCAGCGTGGCCGATTTGCAGGATGGCAATGGAGTTCGTTAGCACGTTTATATCATCGCATTTTGGGAAAAGCTTTATACTAAATTATAAAGCGGGAGAAAATAAACGGGCAATCCGTTCTGACAATTTATAGATTATGTGTCGCTGCTCCCATTTTTTTAAAGTCATTTGTTTTGCATCTTTTAAATCTTCAAAAAATACCTGGCGCATTTTTTCTGCAAATGCTGCATCATAAACCATTGCATTCACTTCAAAATTTAATTCAAAACTGCGGTAATCCATATTAGCTGTGCCTATTACTGATAGTGCACCATCTGTAACCATAGTTTTAGCATGCACAAAACCTTTTTCGTAAAAATATATTTCAACACCTGCCTGCAGCAGCGGAGCGTAGTTGGCTTTGGAAGCTGCATTCACAATTTTTGAGTCACCTTTACCCGGCACCAATAACTTTACAGTTAATCCACTGGATGCTGCAATCCGTAAAGCATCCATAATATTATCACCAGGTATAAAATAAGGTGTAGTTATTAATATTTCTTTTTGTGCCAGGTAAATAGCCTGCAAAACCGCAAACAAAACCGATGGTTGTGTTGAATCTGGGCCGCTGCCCACAATCTGCACACAGGTATCTTCTTTAATTTTAAAATCATTAGAGAAATATTCAGGCTTTAATTTTAAGGTGCCACAGCAAAATTTCCAGTCGGATAAAAAAAGAAACTGCAGGTAATAAATACCAGGCCCGTCAATTCTTATATGCGTATCACGCCAGAACAACTCTTGTTTTTTATTATTGATGTATTTATCACTTACATTAATGCCGCCTACAAAAGCAGTTTGTCCGTCAATAACAACTATTTTGCGATGGTTGCGATAATTAATACGGTTAGCCAGTAAGTAGAACTGAATTTTTGAAAACGGATGTATTTCAATACCAGCATCCTGCATTTTTTTTTCTGTTTTCTTTTTGATAGATGGGCTTCCAAAATCATCATAAATAAAACGCACTTCCACTCCTTCTGTAGCTTTCTTTATCAGTAAATCAATAATTCTTTCTCCAATTTCATCCTGTTCGTAAATGTAATACTCCATGTGTATATGATGCATTGCTTTGCTGAGGACATCTATCAGTTCAGGAAACTTCTCTTCACCATTCAATAATAATTTAACGCTGTTATTAGAGGTTACCGGGCTTTTTATATCTTTAATGAGCATATTAGCCAGTTCGGCATGTTGCTTTAAAAAAACATCTTCCTTTGCAACTGTGGCCTGTTGGTAATGCGGCGAAATTTTTTGTATCTGCTTCAGTAGTTTTTCGTCTTCTGCTTGTTTACCAGCATACTTTTTAATCTTCCAGTAGTTAACGCCAAAAGCATAATAAAAAAACATGCCTATTACCGGCACAAAGGTGCAAAAAAGCAGGTAGGCAAGTGTTTTGCTGCTGTTTTGTGTTTCAAATATTATTACCAGGCAGGTAAATAATAAAATAGCCAGGTAGGCAATAACAGCTATCCAAATCCAGTTCATAGTTTATTATTGTCTTAATAAAAAAATCATTTACTTTAACAAATGTAACTTTATTGGCAATAGTGTACCAAGTAAAAAAAAGAAAAGTAATAATTACCGTCTTGCATACTTCTTTAACAATTTTGTAAACTGAACATTTATTTTCTACCTTCCTATTTAAATAAGAAAGTTATTTGTTAAATACGGGTATATTTCAAAATTTGGGGTATGTTCCTAAAATTAATTTTAAACTTTGTACAAGTGAATTTGTTATTTAATAAAAACCAGTTTTATGACAAACGAAGTAAAAAACAATTTTAACGGCCACAGACCTTTAACTTTTGAGGCACTTAATATTTTACAGGAAAAGGGCTACAGGTACCTGCAGGTTCAGGGATACACATTGGATCACCACCCCGAGTATGTAGAGCCACATTACCTGATGCTTGTTCCCATAAAAAAATTATCGGCCAAGCCAGAGCAAATGGATATTTATGAAGATATTGACAGTGAGTTAATTAAAGACTGGGTAAAAGCAGGAAGCAACAACAGGCTTGAAATTTTTTTAGCAGGCAGTAAATAGCATTTTAAAAACAGCATTTATAAATGTAAAAAAGCAGGCTGTTTAAATAAAATGTTTTAAAATAAAAGCAACCTTAAACAGCTTTAATTATAAAATAATTTTTTTGAAATAATAAACTTTTTGACTTTGCTTTTGTTAATAAAAAAAACGAAAAATATCATGCAAAAAAACTTTTTTAAAACGTTCGGAGCAATTGTTATTGCTTCTGCAACATTTGTAGCTTGTAATGGTGGAGAAACCAAAACAGAAGAAACTGTAAAAGCTACCACAGATACTTTTAAAGAACAGGTAATGGCACCGGTAGCTCCTAAAGACATTGTGGATGTTGCAATCGGATCGCCTGACCACACAACATTGGTTGCTGCAGTAACCGCAGCAGGTTTGGTTGAAACACTAAAAGGTGCAGGTCCCTTTACTGTATTTGCACCAACCAACGCAGCATTTGCGGCATTGCCAGCAGGTACTGTTGATGGTTTATTAAAGCCAGAAAGTAAAGCTTCATTAACCAAAATTTTAACCTACCACGTAGTGGCAGGTGCTGTTAAAGCTGCTGATTTAAAAGATGGCCAGAAAATAAAAACATTACAAGGCGAAGAACTTACTGTAGCCATTAAAGATGGCAAAGTAACAATTAATGGTGCCAATGTAACCGCTGCCGACCTTGCAGGAAGCAATGGTGTAGTACATGTTATTGATGCAGTATTAATGCCTAAAAAGTAAGTTGGTTTTGTTAATTTTTAGTAGTTATAATAAGGGGCAGCATAAGCTGCTCCTTTTTTTATTCTTCTAATTTTAAAATTATCGTTTACACTTAAAGTGATTGCAGTTTTATTAATTTTAAAAGAATTAATTTAGCATCATGAGCAGTAACCCACCCGAAATAAGGGCCGTGAATATTACCCGCTATATTACGCCGCTGCGTGAGGGCGGATCGTTACCGGCTATTGTAGAGGCTGATGATGGCTTTATGTATGTGCTTAAATTCAGAGGCGCAGGGCAAGGCGTTAAAGCATTAATTGCAGAATTGATTGGCGG
>JANMBZ010000111.1:0-48191 GCA_031360765.1 Chitinophagaceae bacterium | reverse complement strand
GTTTCGTTAAAATCAAGGCAGTGTTATTTACCAGCTGTTGTTCCTCATCAGAAAGCATTAATTTTGAAACATTATTCATAGCGCATCAAATTACTACATTTAATTTTCATTTCATTTTCAGCAGTGCATGATAAAGAAATTAGATAAACTTATTCTTAAATCTTTTATCGGGCCGTTTATCATAACGTTCTTCATCGCATTTTTTGTGCTGATGATGCAGGGCCTTTGGAAATACCTGGATGACCTGGTGGGCAAAGGTTTAGACTTTATTACCATCGGCAAATTTCTCTGGTATGTAAGTGCATCTATGCTTACGCTGGCCATGCCCATCGCTATACTCATATCCTCCATTATGACGTTTGGCAACCTGGGCGAAAGCTTTGAACTGGTAGCCATCAAATCTGCAGGTATATCCTTGTTGCGCTTTATGCGCCCACTCATGTGGGTGGCAGTTTTATTTTGCGGCATCACATTTATGTTTGCCAATTATGTAATACCCTACGCAAACTTAAAATTTGTGGCACTTTATAATGATATCTTTTATAAAAAGCCCGCATTCGATTTAAAGGAAGGTGTTTTTTTTACCTACATACCCAATTTTGCCATTAAAGCCGGTAAAAAAGATCCCGATGGAAAAACTATACACAACGTTTTAATTTACGACCAAACAAATCCGCTGCAAAACAATACCATTGTTTCCGAAACCGGTGTTATGAGTGTATCGCAGGATAAAAAATTTCTGGAATTTAATTTAACAAACGGCTACCGCTACCAGGAAAACGGAGCCGTTTACGACACTGCCAATGAGTACATCAGGCTTGGCTTTAGCTCGTTTAAAAAACTTTTTGATTTAAGTGCTTTACAAAAACAAACTACCAACGACAGTGTTTATAAAAATAATTTTAAAATGCTGAGTGCCGGGCAAATCAGCAGATCGCTTGATTCGTTGTATAAAATGAATGACACCGCAACGGCAAGAATGAACAGAACCATAGCACTTACTTTACCATACATTGCCCAACAGGATACTCCCAAAAAAACAATAGCAGCTATTAAAACCAGCTACAATAAATTCGATTCCATCATACCCGATACTGCCCGTTTTGCCGTTTACAATTCGGCCATAACCCAGGCTAACAATTTAAAATACAATCTCGAAAATTCAGTCACCGAAATAGAGAGCCGTAAAAACGAAATAAAATTTCATAAAATAGAATGGCACCGGAAGTTTTCGTTATCTATGGCTTGTTTTGTGCTGTTTTTTATTGGGGCGCCATTAGGTTCCATCATACGCAAAGGCGGACTGGGCATGCCGTTGGTTGTAGCTATTATTTTCTTTTTACTTTTTCACTTACTAAATATGTTTGGCGAAAAATTTGTAAAAGAAGGCATGCTGCCGCCGTATATAGGTATGTGGTTGGCTGTAATTGTGTTAACACCGGTGGGTGCTTTTCTTACCTATAAAGCCATGCACGACTCCCAGCTTTTTAATAAAGAACTGTACAACAAAGCATTTAAAAAAATAAAGCAACTCTTCATTAAAAAAGAAGAAAACCCAATCACTTAAAATATTTTTTCATGACAACGCCAAACAAAACTAACCGCAGAAAATTTATTTCTCAAACTGTAAAAGGCGGATTGGCAGTTACGGTTGGCCTTAGTGCGGCTGCGCCTTTATTGCAATCTTTTACAACAAAAGAAAATTTTACTACAACTAATTTTAAAACCGGTTTTAATCAGCAGCCACTCCCCTACGCCTACAATGCGCTGGAAGATGTTATTGACGCTATGACGATGGAAATACATTATAGCAAACATGCAGCTGCCTATTCTAAAAATGTAAAAGATGCCGCAGCGGCAGAAAAAGTTGATACGAATGCTCCGCTGGAAGATGTCCTCACCAACATTTCAAAATACTCGGCCAAAATGCGCAACAATGGCGGCGGGCATTATAACCACGAAATGTTCTGGCAATGCATGCGCCCAAAAAGAGACAATAATGCACCAACGGGAAAAATGCTTGAAGCCATTGAAAAACAATTCTTCTCCTTCGATAATTTTAAAAAACAATTTGCTGAATTTGGCAAAAACCGCTTTGGCAGCGGATGGGCATGGCTCTATATTAATAAAGACAATTTAATCACCATTGGTTCTACCACCAACCAGGACAACCCGCTGATGGATGTTGCCGAAATAAAAGGCTTTCCTTTATTGGCGCTTGATGTGTGGGAACATGCATACTATCTAAAATACCAAAACAAAAGAGCCGAATATATTGATGCCTGGTGGAATGTGGTGAACTGGGATTATGTTACAGAAAGGCTGCACAGTTTTAATATATAAGCTTTAGCCTGTAAAATTATAAAACACAGGTTATAGTTATTGAGGTCTTAATGATCAGGGAACCAAATTTGAGTTTACAGTAGTACTAAAGCCTAATCAGAGAACCAACCGATCCCGATAGCTATCGGGAATCCCTGCCCGTCCGTTCAGGCAGGGATTTCGGGGGCTCCTTTTTTGTTTCTCCTGAGCGAAGTCGAAGGATTGGAGAAGCAAAAAAGAAAAATTGAAGGGTTTTTAAAAAAACTGCTCTTTAATTTCTAAATAGTTCAACTCTTTTAAAATTTAAAGATTTTGATGAAAAAACTACTGCTCCCCTTCTTCCTCATAGGTAGTATTGCCATGATATTTGTAATGGCCAAAACCGGTGCTACTTTAAAACCTGCAACACCGCATGGTATATTAGACCTTGAGTTTGCATACAATACTGCTAAAACTACTAAGGTCCTCAATGCCTGGGCGCCAGCTAACGGGCTGGATAATATTGCCGCAGCAAAAATCAATACATACTGGGATTTTTTATTCCTCTTTTTTTATGCCGGCTTTTTATTTTTAGCCTGCAAAAAAATTGCAGCAAACACAACCGGGTCTTTTTCCAAAGCAGGTAACGCAATAGCCAAAGGCGCATTATGGGCGGGCTTTTTAGATGTATTTGAAAACGCCGGCATGCTCCTCACACTCAATAGCCAGGGTTCTGATACTATTGCACTTTCTACAACAATTATTTCTGTAATTAAGTGGGTATTAGCTTTAATGGCCGTGCTGTATATGCTTACTGGCCTGCTGGTATTGGCTTTCAGGAAAAGTTGAAAGTTGAGAGTAGCGATTATTTTTTAAAAGAACATTGCATTTTTCTTTTCTGTGCTTCAGTGCCTCTGTGGCTAACCCCAAGTTGCGCAGCAACTTCCCCTTTGCGCCTTCCTACCTTTGTGGCTAAATCAGTTGCGAAGCAACCTGAGCAGCAGCAAAAATCCGTGGCAATCCGTGCAATCCGTGGCAAACCTTTTTCTGCAAAGCAGAAAAACCAGCGTTAATCAAAGCAATCTTTACAATCAGCGGTTCTATAAATGGACTCAGCCTTTGTTTTAAACAGAACCAAGTGCGATCCAGTTAAAACAAAGGCTGATAAATTGACAAAACAATCTGGTGCAAATCTAACTGCACATCCACTCATCCAAAGCAATCATTTCATAAAATTTTGTGAAAATTTTTCACAACAAAAAAATCCTAATTTCGCTGTCTCTCAATTCTACATTTTTAATTCTTAATTCTTAATTGATATGCAAGTTTGGAAAGATTACCAGGAAAAAAATAAAGACCGTTTTTTAAATGAATTACTAGAGCTCCTCCGCATACCCAGCGTAAGCGCCCGCAGTGAGCATGGCCCCGATATGGTTAAATGTGCCGAAGCCGTAAAGCAGCGGCTACTGGAAGCCGGTGTAGACAAAGCCGAGATACACCCAACCGCCGGTCACCCCATTGTATATGCAGAAAAAATTGTAGACCCCAGCAAACCAACCGTGCTGGTATACGGCCATTACGATGTACAACCGGCCGATCCTTTAGAGCTTTGGAACAGCGGCCCCTTTGACCCGCAAATTGTAGATGGTAAAATATTTGCCCGTGGCAGTTGCGATGATAAGGGCCAGTTTTACATGCATGTAAAAGCGCTGGAAACACTCATACAAACCAACACGCTGCAGAACAATATCAAGTTTTGTATCGAGGGCGAAGAAGAAGTAGGCTCGCCCAACCTGGCCACTTATGTAAAAGCAAATACCAATTTATTAAAAGCCGATTGTGTGCTCATCAGCGATACAGCGCTTATTAGTTTAGACACACCCAGCCTGGATATTGGCCTGCGTGGACTCAGTTATATTGAAGTGGAAGTAACCGGACCCAACCGCGACCTGCACAGCGGTGTATATGGCGGCGCCGTGGCTAACCCCATTACCATACTGGCAAAAATGATCGCCAGCCTGCACGACGAGCACAACCATATTACCATACCCGGTTTTTATGCCGATGTGTTGGAATCATCTGCCGAAGAAAGAGCATTAATGGCCGAAGCTCCTTTTAACGAAGCCGAATACAAGGCCGACCTGGGTGTGGTAGAACTTTGGGGCGAAACCGGGTACAGCAGCAACGAACGCACCGGCATACGCCCAACCCTGGAGCTCAACGGCATTTGGGGTGGTTATACCGGCGAGGGTGCCAAGACCGTTTTACCATCAAAGGCATTTGCAAAAATATCTGCCCGCCTGGTACCCAACCAAAACAGCAACAAAATTGCCGACCTGTTAATTGGCCACCTGCACACCATTGCACCACCTTATGTAACCGTAAAAGCCACCCTGCACCATGGCGGCGAGCCCTACCTTACCCCCATGGACAGCAATGCCTACAAAGCCGCAGCCAAAGCCATTGAAACCACTTTTGGCAAAGCCCCGGTACCCGTACGTGGCGGCGGCAGCATACCCATTTGCAGCCTGTTTGAGCAGGAACTAAAATGCAAAGTAGTGCTGATGGGCTTTGGCTTAGACAGCGATAACCTGCACAGCCCCAACGAAAAATTTGACCTGGCTAATTTTTATAAAGGCATAGAGACGATACCTTATTTTCATAAGTATTTTGAGGGGTAATGAAAACCGTGTCATGCTGAGGCACGAAGCATCTCAATAAATTATTTAAATTTCGGCAAGATGATTGCCGGGATTTTTTTTGGGACAAGCATTTGTTTTTTATGGCGACATCGTTGTGTCACTCACTTGTACGGCATATCATTGGGAAACTTTTATTGAAGCGGAGATTCCATAATTTGATAAATGTCTTGGTTTAGGATATATACCTCTTTAGGGTATTGCATTTTAAAGGAATAATTTCTAACTAGCAGAATGATTGATAACCAAACTGCTACAGATTTTCTTCAAACTTATGTTGCTAAGTCTAAGCTTAAAAATAATACTTTATCAATTTTCTTTGATCCATTAAAAAATCAATGGCTAAATTGTACTTTAATAGACCGATTCAATTCAATGCTCAATAACAATATAAGAACGAAAACTATTCCTCAATTAGATCTTGAGTTTAAAAAGACAGATAATATACCTATACCTCATATTATTAAGTATATGGGTTCAAAAAAACCTATACTTAATTTTATTACATCTGCCATAAATGAAATCCATAATCCAGATAATTGGGTATGCGATTTATTCTCGGGTTCTTGTTCAATTTCTGCGGCATTGAGAAAGAAATATAATTTCATATCAAATGATATTCAGGATTATTCTAGAATACTCGCTCAAACATATTTTTCAGATTTATCAAGATATGACTTTGAAGAATTGCATGAACAAATTGAGACATCAGTAAGAAATCATTACTCAAGATTTAGAAATAAGTACAATGAGTATTTTTATGATTTTTCAAAAATCACCACCCTTAATGAATTCGCAAAGGTTGAGTCCAAACAGAGGGAGCTTTTCTCGATTGAAACCTTTGATTTTGATTATCATTTATTCACAAAATATTATTCAGGAACCTATTGGTCATTTGAACAATGTGTCTGGATTGATTCTTTACGAAAGACAGCAGAAACCTTCAAAGGTAGCCAGGTTTACTATTCATTTCTTTCAAGTATTATGTATGCCATGTCTTACACAACACAAAGCACAGGGCATTTTGCCCAATATAGGGATGGGGATACATTAGATGCAATGAATAATATTCTGATTTACAGAAAAAAGAATTTTTACGATTTATTCATTAAAAAATTTAAAGAGTTATTGTTAACCTTAGATGATTCTTTAAAACAATTGAAAACTACAACCCTTGGTTTTGAAGAATGCTTAAAAACACTTCCTGAAGGCTCTACGGTATATGCAGACCCTCCCTATGCTCCAGTTCATTATTCAAGATTTTACCATGTTCTTGAAACTCTGGTTGACTATGATTATCCTGAAATTGAGCACAAAGGCAGATATAGGAATGATCGGCATCAATCTCCTTTCTCTCAGAAAGGGAATGCAGTAGATGCATTTTCTGCTTTGTTTGCGGGTATTATTAACAAAAAAGCCCAAATGGTTTTGAGTTATAGTGACAAGGGGGTTTTAGCTATCAACACAATTGTTGATTTGGCTGAACAAAAATTTCCGAAAAATTATATAATTCAAATGGATACTATCGATCATACACATAGTACCATGGGACGATTTGAAGATGCAGGACGTGAAGTAAAGGAATATCTAATTATTGCTAAATTATTATAACATGCCAGAAAATTTGCTCAATAAATTAAAGTCATCTTGGACTAAATTTGATGCCGTAAAAGTTATTAATATTATAGGAAATGATGAGCTTGTTCAATATTTAAATGATGATGGATCGATTGACACCCCTACATTACTTCATTATCTAGGAATAAAAAATATTACAGACGAAGTCCCACAATACTGGATTGATTTAATAAAAAATTACCCCAAGTTTAGAAAAACTTTCACTTTGCTAGCGGGTATTTTCACCCATTACGAAAATATTAACGCATTCGCCCATGAGTATTCAAATGTTAACATGGGTGGAATTTTTATAATGGGCGATGGAGGGAAACATCAGACTAATTTACGATCGGCATTGGTTGAAGGTGGCGCTACGTTAACAAGTTTTAGAAGAAAATCTGATGTGCCATATGATTTTTCAAAAATATTTGAACAGGAAAATATTGGAAAATTATTCAAACAATTATTAGAAAATAGATTACGAAGCATCGGACATAAAGACCAAGAAGTAAAAGAGCAATTCTATGATCTTGCTTATTCATATGACTTTCATAAAGCATTAAGTTTAAATAAAACTCAGTTCAAAAATTGGCTTGAAGGGAAAGCTGTTTTTCAGATTAAAGAGTTTAAATATGATTTAGAAAATCTTAAAGGAGTATATAAGTCTATAAAAGCATTTCATGTAAATCAATGGCTTGCCGAATGGGATGAAGTAAATTTCGATATGCCTATGAGGCAAAAACCTGAGCCTAATTATTATTTATTTAAAATTGACATCAGGCTACTCAAAAGAATTTCGGATGTTCACAGACGGAAAGCTCAAAAGAATAGAATTGAAGAAATGAATGTACAAAGAGGACTAAAAGAAGACAGGGCTCTTGAAATAAAAAATTACGTACATAAAGGGTTCCCTTTGTCAACAATTGGAGAAAAAGCAAGAGATGAAGATGAAAATAAGGGATTAAAAATGCCAGGATTCCTTCCGACAGCTATACTTGTTAATATACTAGGTCCAGGACAAAAGCGAGGTAACTCAACTATAGATGAAAAAGATTTGGTTACAATTAACCGAGAAGAGGATGTAAAAATTTCCCTTCCAGATCAAGTATTTTCTAGTGAATGGAATCCGGAACTCAAACCTTTTGAAATAATTGATGGACAGCATAGGCTATGGGCCTTTGACGAAACGGAAAATATTGATGGAAATTTCGAAGTACCAGTAGTTGCATATTATAATCTTGACCGAGCCTGGCAAGCATATTTATTCTATGTTATTAATATCAAACCAAAGAAAATAAATACGAGTTTAGGTTACGATTTATATCCTCTACTTAGAACACAAGAATGGCTGGAAAATTCAAAGGAAGGGCTTAAAGTCTATAGAGAAACCAGAGCTCAAGAATTGGTAGAGGCTATGTGGTTGTATCAGGAGAGTCCTTGGTTTAAAAGAATTAGTATGTTGGGCGAAGAAACGTCTAATATTTCTCAAAATGCATTTATTAGGGCGTTGTCTGACAGCTATTTTAAAAAAAGCAGAAAAGGGGTCAGTGGACTTTTTAGTGACGTTTTAAAAAAGAAAAATGAAGAAATAAAATGGGTAAGAGCTCAACAAGCAGCTTTTTTAATTCTGGTTTGGGATGAAATTGCAAAAGCTTTAAACCCAGAAATAACAAAGCCAGGAGAACTTGAATGGGTTGATAAATTAAGAAAAGAAACTAGTCAATTAACGACTTTTGAAAAAGAACTACAACTTGATAAGTCTTTTGTTAGTAAAAATTCAAACCTATCAAGAGATCAAGGTGTCACTGGAATATCTATGTTCTCAAATGATTTTTTTTATGTTTTAGCTAATGAACCAGAGAATGATTTTAATGATATCGAATGGGATAGTGAAATTGATGAGAGACAAATTGAATCAAGCAGTATTGACCTTGCAATCAATAAATTCCAAAGCAACAAAATTTATTCATTCATTCAACTTTTCGCAAAAGAAGTAATAAAATTTGACTGGCGGACTTCGGCAGCAGAATTTGATGACCCATCAAAAAGCGAACTTCAAAAAAAATATCGTGGTAGTGGCGGGTATAGAGAGGTTTGGAATGACCTTTTGAAATTATTCCTGAGTTCAAACAATAAACAAATCAAGTACTACTCTTCAATTCTAAATGAAAACAAATAGATATGCGGCTATCATCTTTTATTAAAAATTCAACAAGAGAGGCTGCTATTGTTGGTGTTGGTAATATTAAAAGGCATCATTTACGTTTTGACAAACTTATTGCTGATCGAAATCCATTAATAACAAATGGTGTGAAATCAGTTTTAAAACATTCACATGCTTCAAAGCCATTTAGAATTGATCAAACAAAAATTAATACATTCTTAGCTGCTTCTTCTTTATCCCATTTGCTAGATGGCTGGATGTATCTTTCTAACGCATTTGATGCAGTTATTAATGGAGATGAATCAACTGCAATTCATTTAGCATATTACGCTGAATTGCGAAGTGCGATGTCAATACTTGCAACTGAAGGAGTAGGCGTTTTTAGTGATAAGCATCTTGGGGCTTTTGCCTCAAATACCAATGCCGAGTATCCAACAAACTATTTTAAAACGCCAGGAGGTAAATATGTAGTGCCCAAATCGCCAACACATACTTTCGTATGGGACGCAATGGATAAATGGTCTAATTCAACATTAAAGCCCAATGCAGATATCCTTAAAATTTTCAAAGTGAATAGTAGGGACTTCTATGATTTAACCGAGCATTTTCATCCAGCTACTTCAGGTTCTACTTTAATGAGTGTTAGAACAATAAAATCATGGTTAAAAGACTGGTGTTTTGATATAAAATCATATAAAAATGATCGAAAAGCCCGAAATGATGCAAGTTATAGGCCACAAAGAATACAACATTTTGATAAAAACATAGATTTTCAAAATATAATTAATGATCTAAATAAATATTGGTCTGTAATTAGTCCTTCAGGAAGCGATAAATTTAGCTTGCTTGACAGGTATCTTCTCAGAAAACTTTATAGTAATTTATTTATAGAATTAGGTTCTCCTGGCAATCGAAAAGAATTAATTGAAAATGCATTTAATCAAATTGGAGTAAATGGTTCCACATTATTTGATTTTTTGAATTTTGAACACCCATTTACTTCGGATCATTTAATCTTTGAACAGGCAGCTATTAAAAAAACTACTCCAATGTCAATAATTGCTAGAGCAACTTTATTACTAAGGGTCTCAGTTGGTTTGGTTTCACAATTATACCATGAGGGTGGTATTAATAAAAATAATCTAGAATTTGTTTGGAATAATTATGGAATTGATTGTGGTTTCTGGAATAGTGGCAATATTCCTGCTGATTTTAATAACCTGTGGGCAAATGTTCAACCACTTTTTGATGATCTCACTAATGATATCAACACTCCAGGAAACGACTTGAGTATATTTTCGATCTCACAAAGAAAGCCAGAAGAACTATATCATTTTGGTCAAATTAATCGGGCTTGTCTATGGGGGCTTGATTTTTGATCCCATCTGGCGCAAGTTTGTTTTTTTTTTGCCCCATCTGGCGCAAGTTTGTTTTTGGCCCCACTGGCGCAAGTATGTTTTGGCGCAAGTGTTCCCAACACAATCATTAAACCCAAACGTAAACTTTGTGGGATCACTTGTGTCTCTTCAATTCCACCGGTTTGCAACCGGATTCAAGCAACGAAATCTTCCTATTAACCCGATAAGATTCAACTACGCTCCTACAAGAATCAACCAGGCAATAATTATTTACAACCTTGCTCCCATAAAAGTCAACTAAGCTCCCGCAAGAATCAACTAAGCAATAATTATTTGCAACCTTACTCCCGCAAAATTCAACTACGCCCCCATAAGAATCAACTAGGCAATAACTATTTACAACCTTGCTTGCAACCGGGGTTAAAAAACGGAATCCTCATTAACGCAGATATTCCTTAGATTCTAACCCAACCTTTTTAAGAGAATGAAAAATAAACCAATAGCCGCAAAAGCTGCAATTATCACTAATACATAGTAAACCTTCCTAAGTGATTTTTCTTCCCTTTTTTGCTCCTTATATTTTATTGCCGCTTCTAAGATTGATGCCTTTATTTCAGCTTCAGTCTTAACTACAATTTCAATATTCTTTGGAGGAACAGGGGGCTTCGGGACAGGCCTTGGAGGTTTTGGAATTGTTATTAGAATTTTCAACAGGAAAATACCGGACCCTAAAATAATTGCCCACCATAATCCAAAACCATTAAATGACCATATCTCTTTTATCAGTTCTAAGATTCTTTCTCCCATAAACTTATTTTAGAAACAGCAACCTTATTTTTTTCAGTTAGCTTCTCTGTTTAATTATTAACTATTGAAATGTTGCCATAAAATAAATAAGAAATAATTAATCTTGCAAGCGTGTTTAAACGGTTACTGCTCATCTGACGCAAGTTTGTTTTGGCCCCCATCTGGCGCAAGTATGTTTTGGCGCAAGTGTTCCCAACCCAATCAACAAACCCAAGCGTAAACTTTGTGGGATCACTTGTGTCTCTTCAATTCTACCGGTTTGCAACCGGATTTAAAAAACGAAATGCCTTAAATTTACGAAAACAATAATAGCATCATGTCTTCAAAGTATAAAGTTGGCGAAGATGCCATTGCGCATTTTGTAACCTTTTCTGTAATAGGTTGGATTGATGTGTTCAGCAGGGAATATTACAAAGAGATATTTACAAACAGTCTAAAACATTGCCAGGAAAACAAAGGGCTAAATCTTCATGCATGGGTAATTATGACTAACCATGTTCATTTAATAATCAGCAATAACACAAATAAAATTGAGGACATTGTAAGAGATCTGAAAAAATATACCAGCAAACAAATCATGGCTGCCATCCAGGAAAGCCAAACAGAAAGTAGAAAAGAATGGATGATGAATCTTTTCAGTTTTGCCGGTAAAAGCAACAACAACAATAAAGACTTTCAATTCTGGAAACAGGATTACCACCCCATAGAATTAAACTCAGCCGAAAGATTAAAAGAGCGGCTGGATTATCTCCATGAAAACCCGGTAAGAAGCGGATTGGTTTGGGAACCCTGGCATTATAAATACAGCAGTGCAATTGATTATTATACTAATGAACATGGGTTGCTGGCTATTGAACATTTGTGATCCTGAATCCGGATACAATCCGGCGGAATTGAAAGGCACAAGTGATCCCATTATCATATCTGTAAATAACCGGCATTATCTACGGGAACACTTGCGCCAGTGAAGATAATGTTTGGCGATGATCTTATAAACTACACGTAACATGAATGACAAACAAAACCCTTTAATGCTGCAACTAAAAGAGCTGGTAACCATGCTGAATAAAATAAGGCGAACTTACGCATCAGATCGTTTGAAGACCATTGGTGAATTGCAAAATATAATATGGGATGCGCCTGAACTTCAAACTGAAGAACTTTATTTTCTGCAGGATCTTGCAGGCGATCTGAATTTTTACGAACCGGTGGAAAGAGACCGAGACAGCAGTTTGGGCTATTACGGCGAAAGCAGGCTGTTGGAATTGACCGCTGCTGCATTAAATACAATTGTGGCTTTACTTGCCCCCAGGTAATTAGTTATCTCTTTTGCAACCGCAAGTTTTCCTTGCCGTTGCAGGCTTTCCATCTGGCGCAAGTTTGTTTTGGTGCATTGTTAGTATTTAAGCATACAAAGAGTATCATAAGAGTATCAAAAGAGTATCAGAACAGTATCAGAACAGTATGAGGTTAGTATCAACAGAGTATGCAAACAGTACGGGAACTGCCCCTGGTATATATGCTACATCCCAACCTCAGGCATAACTCAGGCATAACAACAGTATCAGGTATAAACCAATATAGTATTAACCCATCTGGCGCAAGTATGTTTTATCCAACATCTGACGCAAGTTTATTTCGGCGCATTACCTATCCTTATATGCAGAAACAGGTTTACATTTTCTACCTCGGCGCCAATAGTTAGCTGGCTCTCATTAAAACCAGCTTCCATGGCCAGTGCTTTTAATTCATCGGCCGAGCGATGGTGCAAGTACCAGTTACCAAACAGTTCCATATATTCCCGGCTTGGGTTATGGCTTTCATTAAAATTACCAATTACAATTTCTCCCTGTGCGCTAACCCAGTTTCTGAATTTACTGAGTACATAAACAAAAGCCTTATCATCAAAATAATCAAACAGGCCTGCAGACCAAATGAGGTCGAACTTTTCGTCAGTATCAAACTTAAAAATATTTTTATTAATGAAACGGATATCTGCAGCATGGGCCTGTGTAAGATTTTCAGCATATGCAATAGCGTGGCTATCCATTTCTATACAGAGCGTTTCCAGCTTTTTTGCAGCAGGCATTTCTGCATATAGTTCAAGCAGATCCCGGGCCGGGCCACTTGCCACATTCAGCAGTTTTACAGTTTTATTTGCCGCCAGTTTTTTTAATACCAGTTGTTTAAAATACTGTTTGCGGTTGCGTACTGCTTTAGGCGCTGCATGGTTATTAAAGTAAGCGTCCCAGGAATGGAAGAATGGGTTAGCAGAAGGGTTACCGGTATAAATTTTATCTATCATTATAAAATCTCCGGCATAGCCATATTTTTTCAGCAAAGCCATTCCCTGCAGGGTATTTTCCAGAAAGTCCTGCCCGAAAAAACTTCTTATTTCGTCCATCTCATTTTCATTAATGATAGCTTCCCGTTTCATTTCTCCAACGGTGGCCACCAATTGATCAATCACCGGGTAAAATTCATTATCAAAACTTCCTTTTTGTTTTATCATGGCAAGCAGTGGAATAATATCGTGCTTGGTTACAGGCATTGTTAAATGTTTCATGTTAAATGATTTGTTACAAAAGTTTGAAGAATTATTCAATCATGAAAGGGTGGTTTCACTATTAATTAAACAGTATAAACACCCGAGAAAAGTTTTAGATTTAATATTGCCTGGGTTGCTAATAGCGTAAAACCCCTGTCTCTTGCGGTTGTTTGCGTTAATGCCAAAGTTTTTGAGCCATATCCATAATAAACGCCGTGGTTGCGTGTCTTCGCCAACGACCGAAGCCTGGCAATTGGAGTTGATTGAATAAATTTAATAGTAGAATAAGCTTTTACTACTGTGGCTTGAGTGTGCAGTACACTACTTCATTATAAAGTTTAGGCTGGCTAACACTTAGGCTGTTGGCGGGGATGCACAACAGCTGGGTACGCATAACTTTCTACCCCCATCTGGCGCAAGTTTGTTTTGGCGTAAATGTTACGTTTGGCCTCACTGGCATAGGATGTAACAACATTCATCTTTCTATCTAATAGCATAGCAACTGCCATCTGACAGTGTACTAACTGCGATGTGAGCGTAAAGAAATCACCATCTGGCGCAAGTTTGTTATGGGCGTTCCAATACCAATCGGGATTCCCAACATAATCTCCAAACCCGAATGTAAACTACCCAATGTTAGCACCATTTCTTCAAAGTATAAAGTCTGGAACTGTTTGTACCTGCAATAATTTTACTTTTAGTTTACCAGCTTCCCTCCTTTCATGATCATCTTTATTTTGCTGATATTTTTTATATCAGCAGATGGATCTCCTTCCACAGCAATCATATCTGCAAGCAAGCCTGGTTTAATACTCCCAATTTTATCGGCATAGCCAAACACCGCTGCATTTACACTGGTAGCAGACCGCAATACATCAATAGGTTTCATACCGTAGCCCACCATCATTTCCATTTCCCTGGCGTTATCGCCGTGTGCAAATACGCCTACATCGCCACCCATGCAAATAGTAACACCAGCATCAAGCGCCATGGTAAAAGTTTTTCTTTTATTAATGATGCGTTCCGGTTCCGGCTCGAAGCCTTTTTTCCAACCCTTGTATTGTGATACGGCATCGCCGGCTGCCAGCGTTGGGCAAAGCGCAACGCCTTTTGCTTTCATCAGCTTAAATATTTCGGCAGTGGCGTTATCGCCATGCTCAATGGTGCTAACGCCCGCTAGTATTGCCCTGCGCATGCCTTCGGGTGTTGAGGCATGGGCAACCACTTTTCTGCCACTGCTGCCGGCAATATCTACCATGTATTTTATTTCAGTTTCTGTAAATGTGGGTACCGCTTCTTTGTTTAAACCATAGCGGTAGTCGGCATATATTTTTATAAAGTCGGCACCCTTTCCAATCTGTGTACGTACAGCATTGGCCATACTTTCCAGGCCGGTAACTTCTTCGGCACCTTTATTAACATCTGCATCGGCGTTATCCGGGTTGGGCCCGTAGGTTCCTTTTGCTACTATAGCCCTGGTAGCGATGATCATGCGGGGGCCGGGTATTATTCCTTTTTCAATAGCAGTTTTTAAACCAGCGTCGTCATACATGGCCCCTTCCGTTCCCAGGTCTCGTATGGTAGTAAAACCTGCCATCAACGTGGCTTTGGCATGGTTTACTGCACGGGCAGTTCTTTCTGCACGGCTTTCTTTCAACACCTGGTGATCCCAGGCCACTTCGTTGTAGGGATGCAAAAATATATGTGCATGCCCCTCTATTAGTCCGGGTAAAAGGGTTGTATTTTTTAGTTCGATGATTTGGGTGCCGGCGGGTAATTTAAATTGCATGGGGCCTGCTGCAGCAATGCTGTCGTTCTTTATTAAAACCACCCAACCGGTATGCATATTTTCTCCATCAAAAACCCGGTCGGGTTTCAGCAATATATAAGTATCAGTTTGGGCAAAGCTGCATAGCGTTACACAAACAAAAATTAAGAGCAAATAAATTTTCCTTTTCATGAAGGAAAGTTAACGTAAAAAAATTTATACAAAAAGTTCTGCAATGCTGGTTTCGCTTATTAAACAGAGTTTCCCATAATTGAGGAGTAGCCAGAAATATAATTTGATGATATTATTATTTTAGTAACTTTTTATTTTTACACAATGGAAAACAATCAAACAAATTTTGCCCCATCATACACAAGTTTGATTGGCGCCCCGATAGCAATGGGATTCTCAACACAATCATTTAACCCGAACCTAAACTTTGTGGAATCACTTTGGTAAACAATATAGTTTATGAAGGGTAACACTTGCCAGTGAGCCAGTGACATGTTGAATATTTTTAGCTACATCCGTAAAAACAATAACATCAATAAAGATTATGATTATAATCTTTTAGGAATATCCACGGTTATTTTCAATGCGGGTTTATCCAGTTTATCATTGCCAGCTCTTACGGCAGCATCTTCCTGGTAAAATTGCTCCTGGGATGATCTGTAAGAACCTGTGCTGATATTCCTGATAGCACTTGCCAGGCTTGCCTCGTTCACATCGCCCCAGTCTTTATCAAGCCCATCTGCAACCTGTGCGTTTACTGAAAAGCCGTTGTAATAATTTCCTTCGCCATTTTTATTGAGGGTTTTAAAAGATACCGGGAAAATATACCAGTCGCTTACCGGTATAGGAAAAAAGCCTACTGGTTTACCATGGGTTGATGCAGCACCAATTAATTTTACATCCGTAACAGGTTTAAGATTATTGATGACCAACTCACTTGCCGAAGCGGTTCCCCTGCCTACAATAAAATAAACTTTATCCAGGTTAAGCGAACCTGCCTTATTAAAATTGGTTGTTTCGTTTCGTGCACTGTTGTTGCTATTGTACAACTGCCGCATCATTAATGTACCATTGAATGAAGATTTTACCAGGTAATTACCAAGTTGTGCTGCAAGCGAAACATAGCCGCCACCATTATACCTCAGGTCAACCACTACTTCTGTAACCTGTGCATTGGCAAACCGGCTAAACACTCTTTGAAATTCGCTATTGATCTGGTTTATATTGCCCAAAAAAGAATTGAGTACCAGGTACCCGATCGTTTTTCCTCCTGCATAATAAACGGAATCCAGGTAAACAGCTTTTTCAGCGTAGTGCCCTGCATTTAAAGTTTTGGTAATTACACCCCCTTCAGGTAACTGAAAAGTAAAGCTGTTACCGGTTGAATTATAAACTGCATTCACAATAAAATCTGAATTACCGGTAGTGATATTTGTATTACCATTAATAGCAGTAATTCTCCAGCCACGTTTTATGCCGGCTACTCCTGCAGGTGCATTGGGTTCTACCAGTCGTACCCGCAGGTCTCCTTCGGCCCTGAAGAAAACAGAGAAACCGAAATCGCCCTGGGTGGTAGCGGCAATGGTGCCCATGCCACCACTTAACTGGTCCCATTCCGTTTTTTTCATAGCAAAGCTCCACCGGTCAACAGCGCCCGTAAAGCCGGGTTCAGTACTGTAAGGCCTGATGGCCGTCATAATAGCTGCAGGATCGCTGTAAGATTGCGGATTAAAACCGGCAGGCAACTGCGTATTCCATAAATAAATATCGCGGCTGTACATTAAAACAGAATCTTTTGCCTGCGAAGCGGTGGTACCTGATCCTGATCCGGAACCTGTATTGCCGGCACCAGGATTTAAAGCCAGCACATCTTTATTTTTTTTGCAGGAACTTAAAATGATGAGTGTTGCCAAAAAGAATACAGGCAGCAAATGGTTAAATATCTTTTTCATATTTGTTGTACGGATTTTTTCAACTCAATTTACTGTTGTTACAGCTATCTGGATGTTAGCGTTTTATTATTTAACAAGGCTTTTAGGCAAAGCCAATTATTACGGCAGACTTTTCAATATCGCTTAACGTTTCGGGGCATGTATGTTTGGCTGCAATTGTTCTCTTCCACAATCATTAAAAGCAAACATAAAGTTTCTGGGATCAATTTGATGCCTCTCAATTCTTCCGTTTTGCAACCGCACCTGTTTTGCGGGTAAGCAATCTTAAAAAAGCGAAATATTTCTATATCTACTTACACTTATTCAGAAAAAAATCCTCAACATATAAAACTACCAAAGATGCCATTGCTGGTTATCTAAATCTTCTTTGTTAATTTTGAAATGAACAATCTTAAATTTTACAATCATCTGTAAAACGACTGTCTGTGCAATTTGAAAATATATTATTCCTGTTAATTTTAGCTTGTTTGGTGTTACTGGTTATTGGTTTAATTTCACCAAAAGCAGGTTTATTCTGGTATAAAGGTGAACGCACCAGGAAGAAGGCAGCACAAGTATATGGTCTCTTTTTTATAACTTTTGTTATTTTATTCGGGCTCTGGCTAACTGCTTAGTTTCTTCGGCTCTTCTTCGCTTCTACTTCGATATTTATTCCCTTTCTGCACTATAAACAGCAAAGCAGGTGCGAAGTAAACAGCAACAAAAGCTATATAAGCTTGCTCCATCTGCTGCAATGATGTTTTGCAAATACTTGCCCGTGCTATGATAAAAAACACTTGCATCTCTAAAAGCATTTGTATATTTTTAGTATCACTTTCATTACGATAAAATAAAATTAGCATGAAACTTAAATTTTTGGCTGTACTAACCCTTGCCGCTTTTTTAATTATGGTTGCTTTTCGTTCGGCAATACGCCAACCAGATAAAACAATCGTTGCAGAAAGGGTTGCTGCAAAGAAAAAATTCAGCATCCGATGCTCACCTTTATACACACCAACGGAGGGTGATGATATACCGCTACTAAGTGGCTGGGGCAATTATAACTGGCGCATAAGCACCACATCCGATAGTGCCAGTATTTATTTTAACCAGGGCATCAATATGTACTATGCCTTTCACATTATAGAATCGAGAGCATCTTTTGATAAAGCCACCAGGTTTGATGCCAACTGCGCCATGGCCTGGTGGGGAAAAGCACTTGCCTATGGCCCCAATATTAATGATTATGGCTACCAGCGGCCTTCAGAAGCATTTCCTTCGGCCACAAAAGCCAATGCTTTAAAAGCAAATGCAAGCCCGGTTGAAAAAGCACTGATAGAGGCTATTGCTATCCGTTATGTGGCCGATAGTACCGCCGACCAGGGCAAACTAAATGCACTGTACCGTGATGCCATGAAAAAAGTTTACTACAGTTTTCCAAAAGATGAAAATGTAAGCACATTGTATGCCGATGCCCTGATGCTGATGCATCCCTGGGATTTGTATGATCATGATTTTAAACCAAAACCCTGGACGGGTGAAATTGTAGCAGTATTACAACATGCCTTGCGGTTAAATGCCAAACAACCAGGCGCCAATCATTACTATATACATGCTGTGGAAGCCTCTGCCAAACCCGGCGATGCTCTTGCAAGTGCCCGGTTTTTAACTTCTGCCATGCCTGATGTATCGCACCTTACGCACATGCCTTCGCATATTTATATACGCACTGGCTTTTATGATAAAGGAATAACAGTGAACGACCAGGGGCTGGCGGGCTATAATAAGTATCATAATTATTTTGCAGCAACAGAAGAAAATATTGCCTTGTATGCCCTGCACAATCTGCACATGAAAATAAACTGTGCACAAATGGCGGGCAACTTTAGTATGGCTGGTGCAGCATCAAAAGAACTAAAGGAACAGATACCCGGCTTTTATTTACAGATACCGGGCGCCTTGGGTAATTATGTGCAATACCTCCACCGTACTGATATTTTTACCTCGTTGCGCTTTGGAAAATGGAACGAAATATTGAGCGACCCGGTGGCAGACACACTCAGCTTTACACCGGTACTGCAGCATTTTGCAAGGGGTATGGCTTTTGCCAATACCAATAATATTGTGGAGGCAGAAAATGAGTTGAGCATCATGCAAAATAAAATGAAAGTGCCTTCTTTAAAAGAACCCTTTACTCCTTTTAATGCAGTGTACGATGCAGCCTTAGTTGGCGAAAACATTTTAGCAGGCACCATTGCCGAAAACAAACAGAACATTACCAAAGCCATCACATTATTTAAACAGGCCGTAATAGATGAAGACAAACTGATTTACAATGAACCCCGTGACTGGTTGCTGCCTGCAAGACAATACCTGGGAGCAGCACTTATAAAAGCAGGATTGCATAAAGAAGCTATTACTGTATTTACAAAAGACCTGCAGATAAACCCAAATAACGGCTGGGCTTTAACAGGGCTTGCAACCTGTTATAAACAATTAAAAAATAACAGTGCACTTGCAGCAGTACAAAAGCAACTGCAATCTGCATGGTCAATAAAAGATATAGCAATAAATTCGGCAGTTTTTTAAATTACCCTGTTAATACCCCGCTTTAATATAGGCCCGGCCTTCTTCCTGTTTTTGTACAATTTCCAAAACGGCTACAGGTACTATTATAGCTTCGGGTATTACCCGGGCCTTATCTATATTTCTTTTTTTTAAAGAATTATTGCATACTGCAAAAACAACCCCTTGTTTATATAAAGTATTAATCTGTACTTTAAAATAACCGGTATCCTTCAGCATTGCATACACGGCATAGCTGTGAAACACTACCTCAATTTTTGTATCTGGTGCCTCGGTAAGTACATTGTTTATCTGATTGTATAAAACCCGCTGCTGGGCAGTATCGCCGCTGGCTATTTCCCAAATAATTTTATGTTGGGCAAGGCCGGTTACAGAATAAAATAAGAGGAAAATAATTACCAATAAATGCTGCTGATATTTCATACACCTGTTTTAGCTAAAATTACACAATCCATTCAATATATCACACCATATACACCAGCCTGCTATTCATACGTTGCGATAGATTAAAAAAGGCATAACAGAAGTTGTGGCACGATTTATGTTTTTTGTTCCCCCGGTTATAAAAACAAATTTATTACCCTGATTATTATTTAATTTAAAAAGCAACCCTTTATTATGAAAACGTTGATATTCAACAAAAAACTACTGTTTGTAACTGCATCAATTGTTATGCTCTTCACCGTATCGTGTAAAAAAATTGAAGAACTGCTGACTTTTAATGTGAATGTAGAAAATAACTTTACCGTTTCTGCATCTGGGCCGCTGAGCATACCCTTTGATATTTTAACGCCACAGGTTACCACCAACTCAACCCAGCAATTTCAAAATAACAACTCGGATATTAACCGGGTAAAAGATATTAAATTAAAGAAGGTTGATCTGCAGATTGTGAGCCCGGCTGGAAAAACATTCAGTTTTTTACAATCGGTACACATCTATATTTCAACGAATGCCAATGATGAAATTGAATTGGCCTACCTCGATAATATTTCTTCAACGGCAACTGCCATTTCTCTTACGCCAACTTCGGCAAGTTTGGATAAATATGTAAAAGCATCCAGTTATAGCTTAAGAACTAAAATTGTAACTAAGGAAACATTTACTCAAAATATAGAGATAAAAAATCTGTGCCAGTTTCAGGTAACGGCTAATTTATAAAAGCAATATTACAAACTGTTTTTATTTTGTTGTGACATACGAAATTAAAAAGGGTTTCAATTTTTTGAATTGAAACCCTTTGTTGTGTTAAGTTATAAGAGATTTTGTCAATCATGTTTAGTTACCTATTTTCTTCTATTGAGTTAATCAATAACAGATTTAATACTTTTCAAACTGCTCCGTTATCTGCGCCAGTACAAAACCAAATTTGCGAACCACGCTGCGGATAATAAGTGTTTTGCCATCTGGCATAAGGTACATGTACTGCGTCATACGTACGTGCCTGATGAATTTGCGGTTGGTGAGTGTATGCCTGAATGTCCACGTAAAATAGTTGCCATATAACAAACCATGTGCAGTGCCAACAATATCATCGGCCGTTGCATCTACATGGTGCTCATCTATCTGATGCAGCACAAACACCCGGTGATTTTTCTTTTGGCCTTCGGGATATAGGTTTTGTTCAATATGCAAAACACCGTCTTTAATGCTGCCCTGTGTTTCGGTAGTAATGCGACGGCTGGGTTTACCACCCGGTGTTTCCATTACACCGGCAGAGCGGGTACGGCCACCAAAAAAACCTACGGGATCAAGTTTGGGTTGGCCGTTTTCAAAAGATACTGGCTTTATGCCGGCACAGCCTGCCAATAAAAAAAGCAGACAGGTTGGTATAATGAGTTGGTATTTACGCATGTAATATGCCTGCGCCATTATCATGCCATTAAAAATAAAACCAGTTTAAGTAAACCTGTAATCAATGCCTGAAAATGTTTGCAGCATTTAATAAAAATTGGATTTGCCTTTTTTTCTCTTATTAAAAAAACAGCAAAACAACGGTAAGCACAATCCCCGCCAGGGTAAAATAAAGTCCTTTTTTAAAAATAGCAGTGTTTGGCATAAACATCCAGAATGAGGAGATGACAAAGAAAAGCAGCGATGCGGCAAAAAATATATTCAGAAAAAAAAGAGGTTCTTTGGTACTTGCCTTGTGCAGGTGTGTAAGTTTTTCAACCAATGGCGGCAATGTTTTAGTGGTATAATTTACAGCACCGGTTTTTGCATTGTAGCTTCCTCCTTTAAACATCTGTACATCACCTGCTATAGAATCTATTTTAAGATCACGCTTACGAATTGCCTTACCCAGTTCATCTGCTTTAAGGCCGGGCTTTAACTGCTCATTTACCGTTTTTTCTTTTTTTAAAAAATCAGTATCCCTAAAAATAAGAATGGTACCGCTGATGGCATACATAGCCATGATGCCTGCTAAAAAAAAGCCCAGGTACCGGTGATAAATTCGCATGCGGTTGTGAGTGGTTGCTTTAGTGCTCATACTGTTAATTTTGCAGCAAAGAAAAGCAAACAAAAAAACATAGCCGTCTAAACCGTGAAAAGAGTTTACAGAAAAGGGAAAATTATTTATACTGCATAAAACAGAAAGCTTAAAGTAAAACAGGATTATGTTGCTTTTTCAGCAAAAGGTATAGTTACCCGTACTGAATTTTTACCGCTGCCCGATATAAAAATATCAACATGCCCATCTTGTGCCTGGGCCATTTCTTTAATAAGAGCGGCATATACATGATCGCCAAGTTCCTGCAGATTAAGCATAGCGGCATCATCTTCTATCGTTAATTCAAAAACCTCGTTTATGTTGAGGGTAATATTTATCTGTGTAATTTCTTTTTTCAAAAACAAACGGTTTATCCAGGCTGCTGTTATGTGGATAAGCAAGGCTGTTTTAACAGCATCGTGTATATTTTTTTTGCCAATATTATCAAAACTGATTTCGAAAGGAAAAGCAGGAGCCACCTGTTCAATATATTCTTCTAATAGAGATTGCACCGGCAGCAAATCGGTTGCCAGGGGCGTAATGCCATACGACATTTTCTTTATTTTGGCCAGGCTCGTCTGCAATTGTTTTTTTATTGTATCCAGCAACGCATTATTATCTACCGGCTTGTTTTTAACCGATTGTAAACTCATTAAACAGCCTGCTATTTCCTGTGCCAGGCCTTCATGTAAATCGTAAGCAAGCGATTTATTTTCATCCCACTTTTGCTGCATAACTTCTGTTATGGCGCTATTCTTAATAGAAATAATTTCCAGTGCCCGCTCTCTGATCAATACATTTTTTTTTCTCAGTTCAAGCAACCTGCTAACCTGTTTTGCTAACTGTGTTAAAGCTTTTTGTTGCTCAGCGGTAAGTGTTTTTGGTTTATGATCAATTACACAAATGGTACCCAGTTTATAGCCTGCTGCCGATATGATGGGGCTTCCTGCATAAAAACGTATGCCAGGTTTACCAGTCACTAAAGGGTTATCGTGAAAACGTTCATCCACACTTGCATCAACCACTGTCATGATTTCATTGTTCAAAATTGCATGTGAACAAAAAGAATCTTTTCTGGATGTTTCTGAATTATCCATGCCTCTTTTTGATTTAAACCACTGCCTGTCTTTATCAATTAAAGTAATAAGTGATATCGGGCAACCACAAATAAATCCTGCCAGTTCAACCAGGTCATCGTAATCGTCTTCGGGCTTGCTATCTAAAAGATTGTAACTATACAGATCTTCCAGTCGCTGTTCATCATCTACCGGTACCTGAGCTGTAATCATGTTTTAATTAATTTAAAATTGCGTCTCAAAAAAATATTTTCACTTTAATGATAAGCACACTACTAACGCTTTAAAATTTAGATTTTTAAACAAACTACGCTAATTTAATACAAAATGTAAAATTGATGACTAAATAGAAGTTCTTCTACCCCTTCATTAAAAATACATATACAATACTTTCAATTTACGTAAGATGGTAAGGTTAAGATTTTTGAAATCCGTTGCCTAAACTCAGCTTTCCATGTTACAAATATCACCCAACTGAACTTTAGGTTACCTATTTTGTTATATGCCTTCACACAATAATAAAACATCATGGCAAATTATCTCATCATTGGTGGCTCCTCGGGTATTGGCTTAAGCTTGGTAAACCAGTTGGCCGGAGAAGGGCATCAGGTTTATGCTACTTATAATACACATCCTGCTGATTCACAAAATACGCTCGTTCAATATTATCCTTTAAATGTTTTGGATGAAAATATTATCCTTGATTATTTACCCGAAACTTTAAATGGCATTGTTTACTGCCCAGGTAGCATAAACCTTAGACCCTTTGACCGTATTAAACCTGCTGATTTTATAAACGATTACAATTTACAGGTTGTTGCTGCCGTAAAAGTAATACAGGCAGTTTTACCCCGTTTAAAAAAAGCAAGTAATGCAAGTATCACTTTATTTTCTACCGTTGCGGTACAAAATGGTTTGCCTTTTCACAGCCAGGTAGCTGCATCCAAAGGTGCTATTGAAGGATTAACCAAAGCCCTGGCTGCAGAGTTTGCACCGTCAATCCGTGTAAATTGCATTGCACCCTCATTAACCGATACGCCTCTTGCGGCCGGCCTTTTAAACACTGATCAAAAAAGAGAAGCCAATGCACTCAGGCATCCTTTAAAAAAGATTGGTACGGCCCAAGATATTGCCAACATGGCTGCATTTTTAATGTCGGAAAAAGCAGGCTGGATAACCGGGCAGATTTTACATGTGGATGGCGGCATGAGTACAATCAAATAAAATATATGCCGATGGAAAATGAATTATCTGAAACAGATTTAAACCGCATAATTGAAATGGCCTGGGAAGACAGAACCCCTTTTGAGGCCATACTTTTTCAGTTTGGTAAAACAGAGGGTGATGTGATAGCAATAATGCGTAAAGAATTAAAACGCAGCAGTTTTAACCTGTGGCGTAAAAGGGTTAACAGTGGTGTTAGCCAAAAACATTTACACAAAAGAAACGAAGGTATAACCCGTTTTAAATGCAGTTTACAAAGAACCATTACCATGAACAAAATCAGTAAGCGGTAATTGTTTACAACAAATAGTTTTGAAAAATATAAAGAAAGAAAATTTACCCCAAAAAATATGCGTAACCTGTGGCAGGCCATTTACCTGGCGTAAAAAATGGGCAACCGTTTGGCCCCAGGTTAAATACTGCAGCGAAAAATGCAGCAGGCAAAAAAAATAAGCCCTTGCAATCCTGCATAATTATTTTTACATTGAGTGAGTAAATAATACTATTATTAAACTCCCTGATATGGAAGAAGTAACACACCTGGAAGCTGCACTCAACGCAGGCGACATCAGCAAAGTTTTGTTCCGCGGCAGTAGTAACAAAGCATTGATAACCGACCTGCAACGGATTTTGTTTGAGCTGGGTTTTAAAAACGAACTGCAGTTTGATAAATTTAATACCGATGGAAATTATGGCCAGGCTACAACTGATGCTGTGGCTGCTTTTGCAGTAAAAAATAAGGTTGCATCTGATGGCAAATCAGTTTCTTCAAAACTTGCAAAGTTGATATTACAGCGGCACGACTTTCTTCCCTCCATGTATTTGTTGTGGAGCATCAGCCAATCCGATCTGCGTACAAAAAAATTTATTTCCAAAGGAACCAAAACTAGTATCACCGCTGTACAAACATTATTAAACGAGCTGGGCTTTGGTGAACTATTGAATTTTGCAAAGTTTGGTGCCGATGGTGTTTACGGTGCTGGAACACGTAAAGCAACTATTGCTTATGCAAAAAAGAATGGCATAACAGATTCGGATGGCGATCTGTTAACCCGCCCTTTGATTGATGTAATGCTGAAAGATATCAATGTTTTTTATGGAAGTAGTTGGGCAGATCAGGCTGCTAATAATTTACCGGCCGATAAATCGCCATTGGTATTGTTTGAGGGTAGCCGTTTTCAAGGCAGCCCATGCCGTGCCGATATTGAGTTTGTACCATCGCTTAATAAAATAAATATGCTTGCAGAGCAGGCCAATGTTTTTATACATGTAACCAGCTCTTTCCGCACATCATCCAATGTGGCTGGTGCTATTGTAAAACCCGCCACCCGAAGCAACCACATGGCCGGCCACGCTATTGATATGAATGTTATTTACGACAATAAAACCAAGAGTGCCAATTCGGTAATGCTGGGCAAATACCCCAATGTGCCAGAGCCAGTAAGGAGTTTTATAAAATCAATTATTGATGATAAAAGCTTGCGATGGGGCGGACAATTTAATACCAAAGACCCTGTGCATATTGACGATGGACTGAATGCCGATATGGCCAAATGGGATAAAAGATACCAGGTTATGCAAAAAGCGGTGCAGTTGGGAGTGTAGTGTTAAGCATGAATTAATCTGTTGATTTAAAAAATTTGCAGATTTATTTCTTTCTAAAATTTTGCCTCACATCAATTAACTTACACTAAGCCATTCTTAATTTTTTAACTGCTCATCATTACATGCAACAAAAGCAACCTATAATTTTGCCTGCATTATTCAGTATTATTTTAGCCATTTGCACATGGCTTATAATTGAATACCTGGATAAAAGATATGGAATTCAACAATATTTTTTAACATCCTCAACCGATATGAAGCAAATACAGACTGCTGCAGGCGGCAGTTTTTATCAAAGTATTAAGGTAGTTATTATACTGGTATTGATTGTTTTTGTATTATACGCAGTTTTTTACCTGATGATTTTTGAGTGCTTTGCACTGGCCTATTTTTTTATCTTCAGCAAATGGCGCAAGCCGGAGGTTTTTATCTCTTACAAAAACACAGATGCTGATGATAAAGCAGATACTACCAACATTGCTGTTGCAATTAAAGATGCGCTGGAAGCAAAAAAATTTAAAGTGCATTTTTTTAAATACAGCAAAGCAAAGCATGATGTTATCAACAATCAGATTCAAAACATGTTACGCAGGGCCGATGCCATGGTGGTAATTCCAGATCCGTACGACCCATCATATGTAGATACAGAAATACAATGTGCGGCTTATGATAAAAAACCCGTCTTCATCATCAAACATACCAAAGACCAGAAACTCCCAAACACAGCTAACAGTGGGCACACAGTATTACTATTGGATAAACTTAATAAACAAAACTACAAGCCATTGGCTTATTTGTTGGGGTATGCACACAAAAACCTGCACACAAGGCTTTTTATTCCGGGTAAACCATTGGAGTATTTTTTTGATACAGTAACCAGTATTATAGAACGTATTCAGAGTTACGGATTGGTATTTGCGGTTTTTATATTAAGCATTGTTTTACTGGTGTATTTCAGTGTTCCGGTAAATTGGGTTTTAAACGGTTTAATAATTATTGTTACCTGTATAGGCATTGTGGCAGCCTTTATCACCCTACAAAAAATTATTAAAAACATTCGCTTGCAAAAAATTATCAGGCAGTCAATGTTAACTGCGGGTAAAACTTACGATTATTTTAAAGAAGCGGAATTTCCTAAAAATGTGCTGGACTGTGTTGATAAAACTGGCCTTGCTTTAAGGGATTAACAAATATTGAATCTCTTCTCAAACAACCTTTAAACCAAATAAGCCATGGCTGGTTTGGGTTTTATTACAAATACCTTAAATTGCATTTACAAAACAAATAAACATGAAATTGAAATTACATACAGCCATTGCTTTAATCTCTATTGGGGCTTTTTCATCCTGCGCAGCAGACAGTAATAAAGAGTACGTTGATAAATCCATAATACCTACCGCCGAAGAAAAAGCAGCAGCGGTACAAAATACTGCAGCTAATCCGTCTGCACAAAATACCAACGCTATACCTGCCAGCTTGCAACAGCCTGCAAATGTTCAGCAGCAGGCAAATATGCAGCAGCCTGGCAGCGTAATAACAATGCCAGATGGCAAAACCGTTACGGTTCCTGGCGGAGGACCAATTTCTTTAACACCTGCAAAAACAACGCCTCAAAACAATATGGTAATGACACCCGTGCAAACACCTGTGCAACCAACAGCACCTGGTATGAACCCGCCACATGGCCAGCCAAACCACCGTTGTGATATTGCGGTAGGTGCACCTTTAAATAGTAAACCTGCGCCAGCAACAACGCCGGCTGCAACAGCTGCAGCACAGCCACAGGTTGTAATGACAGAAGTGCCTAATAAAGTAAAAACAGCACCCGGTATGAACCCACCGCATGGTGAACCAAACCACCGTTGCGATATAGCAGTGGGCGCACCTCTAAACAGTAAGCCTGCACCAACGCCAACTACAGTAACAACTGCAACACCACCTGCATTACTTACCGCTCCAAAAATGGACAGTTCTAAAAATTAAAAGTAATTTTATATTATAAACAAAGCCCCCTGATAAATCGGGGGGCTCTTTTTTTACTCATAGTACCAAACACAAACAAACATAAATGCCAATGCATTATTATCAGCATTGGCATAAATTATTTTAATCAGGTTTTTTGCCTTCTAAAAAAGTATTAAGTGTGCTTATTTCAGCCTGGTTGTTCTCATCTGTTTTTACAGTATAGTTGCTGTAAAAACTTTCAACATCGGCAATGGAATTGTGTAATTCCATATTGCGGCGAAGGTAAGCAGGCACCGTTTCAAACTCATTGTTAGGGTCGGCTGCGTTAATGTTGAACGACAGGTTACGCAGTTTTGCAATCCGATCCATAGCCCTGCGCCGAAGATCCTCTGTTTCGTCCTGCATGGCAGGCTCCTCAACATCGGAAATCATGATGGGCTGAGCTGGTTGTACATGTTGCTCTTCCTCCGCCGCTTGATGGTTTTTAACTACCAGGTGCATTTCAATTAAAGGTTCGTCTTCCTGTTTATTTTCCTGCACATGTAGTAGCTCATCAATCGTATTGGATTCTGGTTTAGGCTGCTCCTCCACATAAATTTGTGCAGGTTTAGCCAAATACCCTCCAGACGAAGGAGGGGTGCTAGCATCTTTATTAATTACGGTAATTTGTTTTTGAACTTTTGCTGGTTTATCAATGGGAGGGGGACTTTGCGGAATATCAAATTCAATTACTGGAACCTGATCCGTGGCCGAAGATATTTCAAAAAACACTGGAGCTTCATCCAACTTATCCCCAGTAATTTTACTTGGTAATTTCACCACAGTTATTTCTTCGGTTACTTCTTTCATTACCGGCATCATTATATCTTCCTCCGCCTGTAATGCAGACTGCTCGGTAATTTCAGCAATAGCTGCATCTTCATCTGCAGTTGTAAGCGAAGCCGAACTGTCTTCAAATTGCAAAACCGGTTGTACAATTTTTTTATCTTCCTTAACCGGCATCTCCAAAGTCATTACAATTTTTTCATCCTTGGGCTCTGTAGTTTTTATTGCTGCTTTTTTCTCAAACGGATCTTTATGATCGAAGCCTGTTGCAATTAATGTAATACCTATTTTTCCACCCAACGTATTATCATATCCCAAACCTAAAATAACATCGGTTCCTTCACCAGCCTGCGTTATTAAATAATCCTGTATAATTTCCACTTCATCCATGGTAAACTCATGTTCTCCTTCCGATGAATTGATGTTGATGAGAATCCATTTAGCACCTTTAATATCATTATCATTAAGCAACGGCGAGTTGATTGCATTTTCAATTGCCAGTTGTGCCCTGTTCTCTCCTTCTTCGGCAGCGCTTCCTAAAATAGCAACACCACCGTTAATCATTACGGTGCATACATCCGCAAAATCCACATTTATCTGGCCGGTACTGTTAATTACATCGGTTATACATTTTGCAGCAGTTGCCAACACGTTATCTGCTTTTGCAAATGCTTCTTTCATTTTTAAATTACCAAACTGGTGGCGCAATTTATCATTGCTTATCACCAATAAAGTATCCACATGGTTCTTCAACAGCATCACACCTTCTTCTGCTTGTGCAATTCTTTTTTTGCCCTCGTAAGCAAAAGGCGTTGTAACAATACCAACGGTAAGTATGCCCAGGTCCTTACAAATTTTTGCAAGTATCGGTGCACCACCTGTACCTGTTCCACCGCCCATACCGGCAGTAATGAATGCCATTTTGGTATTCACTTCCAGTATCCGTTTTATTTCTTCCAGGCTTTCTTCTGTAGCCTGGCGGCCAATTTCAGGATTAGCACCGGCACCAAGGCCCTGTGTTAAATGCGGCCCCAGTTGAATTTTATTAGGCACTTTGCTTTGTGCAATGGCCTGTGCATCTGTATTGCAGATGATAAAATTCACACCTTCGATATTTTGCGAAAACATGTGGTTTACCGCATTGCTTCCGCCGCCACCCACACCAATTACTTTGATGATGGAGGATTGATCTTTAGGCAAATCAAAATGTATCATAGTTTAAAATTTAAAGCGGCCCCTCCTAGCCTCCCTAGAGGGGAGGAATTTAGAACCAGCAATTACATGCAACTTTTTAAAATGCTGCACAAAAAATAATGGTTAGTAGTATAGTAATTAAAAGAACTTATATTTTTGAACTCTTGCCCTTGTTCCTCCCCTCTGGGGTTCCTTGAAAAGGAACGAACGAAGTTCAAGGAGGGGCCGCTCCTACAATTTCGCATCCTCCTCCTCTTTAAACAAATCAATCAAACCATTCTTAAATCCATCCATAAAATTTTTCAACGATTTACGCTGCTTAACTTTTATTGGGCCGGTAGTTTCTTCAGCAACGTCTAATGTTTCATCAACTGCTGGCTGTTGCAAAGAGCCTGGTATTTCTACTCTTCTAAATTGCTCTTCAAATTGCTTGTTCTTATTTTCATAATCATTGTAACCTTTCATTATTAAACCGATGCAAGTGCTGTACATAGGTTTGGCAAGTTCATCAATATGTCCGCCTGCAAGGTGTTCGTTAGGATAACCGATTCTTGCATTTAAACCGGTAACATATTCTGTTAACTGAATTAAATGTTTCAGTTGAGATCCGCCGCCAGTAAGTATTACACCACCATTCAATAATCTTGTATCCAACCCAACCTGCTTTAAGTGATAGGTTACAAAATCCATGATCTCACTCATACGTGCCTGTATAATACCGGCAAGATTTTTAACAGAAATTTCTTTTGGAGCCATGCCACGCAAACCAGGTATTGTAATAAAAGCATTTGCTTTTGCTTCATCAGCCAAGGCACTGCCAAACTGAATTTTCATTTGCTCGGCCTGTGTTTTTAAAACACCTAAACCGTTTTTTATGTCGTTGGTAATATTCTCTCCACCGAAAGGAATTACGGCGGTATGTTTTAAAATACCTTCATAAAAAACTGCCAGATCGGTGGTACCACCACCAATATCAACAATGGCAACACCGGCTTCCAGATCCTGGTCGCACATAACTGCTGCTGCAGATGCCAATGGTTGTAAAACCAGATCTTTTGTTATCAACCCAGCTTTATCAACACTCCGGTTGATATTGCGGATTGCATTTTTATCGCCGGTAATGATGTGAAAATTTGCACCCACTTTTACACCGCTGTAACCAATCGGGTTGGGTATATTTTGAAAATTATCAACCGTAAATTCCTGCGGTATCACATCAATGATCTGATCACCTGCAGGAATGTATGTTCTGTATTGATCAGCAATCAACCTGTCAATTTCTTCCTGGCGTATTTCTTCTTCAATACTCTGCCTTACAATATCGCCACGAGTTTGTAAACTTTTTATATGATGGCCCGCAATACCAACATACACTTCTCCAATTTCAAGATTGGGATTGCTGTCGTAACAGTTCTTCAAAGCCATTTCAATAGCCTTAATTGTTTGATCGATATTCAACACCATACCGTGTTGTACACCATTACTGTTTGCACGGCCAAAGCCAAGTATTTCCAGCTTGCCGTACTCATTTTTACGTCCGGCTATGGCAGCAATTTTGGTTGTGCCGATATCGAGACCTACGATGATGGGTTGTTCCTGATTCATAAAGATTATGTTTTGTGTTTGTGTTGTGTTTATTTGTTATGAGTATGTTCAATAATCGTTTTGTTTTGGCATTGCAGCCTTTGGTTTTTGTACCGGTTTCTTCATCACTGCTGCTGGCTTTTGTACCGGCTTTATAATTGGTTTTACAACTGGCTTTGCCTCAGGCTTTGTAGCAACCGGTTTGGCATTACCAGGTACAGGAACTGCAACTTGTGGCGGTATAACTGCATTTGCAGTTCCGGCAACTCCTGCTGATTCATTATTATCATCCCGCTGAATAGATTGTTGTATCATGGTGCTATCAACCGTATTTCTGTTATTATCCAGCTGAATAATTTGTTGCAAAGAGTCGTTTGCCAGTTGCTGCGTTCTGGCCGCAATCAGTTGCATCATTTGCAGGGTACGTAACGAATCTGCCGTAAAATCTTCGGCCCCTTTTCTTTTTGCAACAACCTGGTTTTTGTATTGCACATTAATAACACTATAATTATTCCAGCCTGCTTTAACCATGATCTCTTTATAAAATAATTTCAACTTTTCAAGTTTGGCTTTCACATCGGTTGCATCTCCAAAAACAATCAGTTGGTTACCAATTTTCGGAATCATTTCGAACATCCTTTGTGGTGTTATTTCAACCTGCTCAATCATTGCCATGCTGAATGAATCTTTCTGCAGCGCCAGGCTGATCGTTTTTACATCTCCCAACAAGTTGCTATCCCCTTTTGACAATACTTTTTTATCAGATGGGAAGCCGGTAAACACCGGTAACCTTGCCGAAAATTTATCACTCAAAGGCAGTATGGTTAATTCATTATCAATATAAAAAGTGGTACCGGATGTGGCGAAAACTCTTGCGATGGGTTCACGTTCCTGCACCATCACTTTTAATACTTCATTATTATCAAAGAACAATTGTGCAGATTTTACCCAAACATTTTTTTGGAGTTCCGCCTCCAGCTTTTTTAAATTAAAAGAACCTGTAGCCTTACCAATTGGGTTGGCGGCTTCGCTTGCTGTTATAGAATTGAGTATATCTTTTTTATCTACAAAAAAATTATTACTTACGCCATGTATATTAATCTCCACTCCTTTACATGAATGTTCCCCTTTGCTTTTAATCCCCGATGCCAATAAAAAAATTGTAGCTCCGCCCAGTGCAATCCAAAGGGTTGCAAGCATGATGCTTTTAAAACTGTATCGTATGTTAATTTTCAAACTTATTATTCAATATCTTTTTTATCGGTTCAACTAGTGTATCAATATCGCCGGCACCTGCTGTAATTAGTAATTCGGTTTTGTTATTCTTTATCCATTCCAGCACCTGCTCTTTATCCAATACCTGTTTGTTATCAATGTTCATTTTATTTAAAACCATTTCACTGGTTACTCCTTCCATAGGCAGTTCTCTTGCCGGGTAAATGGGCAACAGTATCACTTCATCAGCCAGGTCGAGTGTTTCTGCAAAGCCATCTGCAAAATCTTTTGTGCGACTGTACAAATGCGGCTGAAATATCACTGTACACTTTACTTCCGGAAACAGATCCTTTGCACCCGTTAACAATGCCCTCAACTCTTCCGGATGATGTGCATAATCATCTACCATCACCTGTTCATCATTCTTCACTATATATTCGAATCTTCTTTTTACACCTTTAAAAGCTGCAACTGCATTCCGTATTTTATCATTGTCAATTTCCAAATAATGCGCCACCGAAATTGCTGCAATCATGTTTTCAATATTGTGCAGTCCGCCCATATTCAGCACTACATCCTTTAATTCCCAATATTGCATCAGCACATCAAACTGGTAACTGCCCCGGTTCATTTTTATATTAGCTGCATACACACTTGCATTTTCGTTTTGCAAATGAAAAGTAAGATGTTCATGCGCCTTTAAGTCTTCTGTTCTTTTCAATCCGTATTTACTCAGCAACAAACCTTCAGGCTTTATTCTGTCCGAAAAATCAATGAACGCCTGTTCCATATTTTCTGCGGTACCATAAATATCCAGATGATCAGGATCCATGCTGCTGATAATCGCTACATCAGGACTTAATTTCAAAAAACTTCTATCGTATTCATCAGCTTCTACCACACTCACATTTTTTTTATTGCTCCAAAAGTTAGAATTGTAATTCACTGCAATTCCACCCAGAAAAGCATTACAGCCGTAACCACTGTGCCGCAGTATATGTGCAACCATGGTACTGGTTGTTGTTTTGCCATGTGTGCCTGCAACACAAATACTGTAAGAGCTGTTTGTAATTGCACCCAACACTTCACTGCGCTTTACCAGCTGATAATTATTCTCTAAAAAATAATTCAACTCCTTGTGATCCTTTGGAACCGCCGGTGTGTAAACCACCAACTCAGCCGCTTTGTCAATGAACTCAATATTATCTTCGTAATGAATTTTTATTCCTTCAGCAGAAAGTTTTTTTGTGAGAACCGTTTCAGTTTTATCATAGCCACTTACTGCAACGCCCTTTTCATTAAAGTACCTTGCCAATGCACTCATGCCAATACCACCAATACCTAAAAAATATATTTTCTTTATGTCCTTAATCTCCATCATTAAATCAGTTTCAAAATTTCCGTGGCAATAATTTCATCGGCATTGCTTACAGCCAGTTTACCAATATTGCTTTTTAATTCCTGTTGTTTGTTTTCATCTTTTGATAAAGCAATGATTGAAGGAACCAACTTTGATAACGCTTCGCCATCCCTAATCATTATACCTGCATTTTTATTAACTAAATTTTGTGCATTTACCGTTTGATGATCTTCGGCTGCAAAAGGAAACGGCACAAAAATCACCGCTTTTTCCATCACACACAATTCAGCAATGGCCATGGCACCACTTCTGCTTATAACCAGGTCGGCAGCGGCATAGGCAAATTCCATCTCTGTAATAAAATCATCTGCCCAAATACCTGATTTTCCTATTGCTGTGTGCTTCGCTTTTTCAACATAAGGCTTACCAGTTTGCCAGATCAGTTGCAGGTTGTTTTGCTCAAACAAATCCAGGTTTTTATCCAATGCTTCGTTAATACTTTTTGCACCCAGGCTGCCACCAATACTCAACACAGTTTTTTTTGTAGGATCCAATCCAAAAAAATTAATTCCTGCTTCTCTGCTAACAATACTTCTCGAAATGCTGGCCCTCACCGGGTTTCCGGTTATCATAATTTTATTGCCTGGGAAGAATTTTTGCATCCCATCGCTGGCAACAAAAATCTTTTTAGCTTTTCTGCCCAACATCATATTGGCTTTGCCTGCAAAAGAATTACTCTCATGAATAAAAGTAGGAATGCCATTTGCCTGCGCCGTTCTTAGCACCGGAAAACTGGAATAACCTCCCACGCCAATCACGGCAGTTGGTTTAAAAGATTTTAAAATCCGTCGTACCTGAAAAAAACTTTGCAGCAGCTTAACCGGTAAACCAATATTTTTTATCAAAGAGCTTCTGTTAAAACCTGCTATATCCAATCCTTCAATTTTAAAACCAGCCTGTGGTATCTTTTCCATTTCCATTTTTCCCTTTGCACCCACAAATAAAATTTCGGTTTGTGGCTGTTGTTTTAAAATGGCATTTGCAATTGCAATTGCTGGAAAAATATGTCCGCCTGTTCCTCCTCCCGCTATAATTATTCTATGCTTTGCTTCCATGTTTCATTTATACATTTTGTTGCGGCTTCAAAATCTTACCATCTACAGCCGCTTCCTTGGCAGGTACATTTGCACCTTCTAACTGCTCAACATTTCTTGCCACACTTAAAATAATACCGATGGATAAACAGGTAAATAAAAAGCTGCTTCCTCCCATACTTACCAAAGGCAACGTAACACCGGTATTAGGGAAAAGATTTACATTAACGCCCATGTTTGCGATGGCCTGTATCACCAGCATAAAACTTAGCGCCAGCGCCAGAAATGCGCCAAATGCATACGGACATTTGCGATATAGCCTGATGCAACGATATAAAAACAATAAATAAATAAACACCATAAATGTGCCGCCAAACAAACCATACTCTTCCAGTATAATAGCAAAAATAAAATCGCTGTAAGAGTGTGGTAAAAAATTACGAGCCTGGCTGTTGCCCGGGCCAAGACCAAACCAGCTACCCTTTGCTATAGCAATTTTTGCCTGGTTTATCTGAAACAATTTTTCATTGGCATCTTCCTTATTACTGTACATAAAAGTTTGTATGCGGCCTATCCACGTTGGTACACGGCCAACAGAAAATATAGCCGGTATATCTTTTGCACGATGTTCAACTTTATCATATGTACTTATTGCAACCGAAAATAAAATAACAACCGGTATAGAAATGATACCAATCGTTAACAAAATATGTTTTGTACTTACCCTTCCAATAAACATGATTAAAATACTGGTGCCGCCAATAAGCAATGCAGTTGAAAGATTAGCAGGAATAATCAACATACACACAATTGCAACCGGTACAATGATTGGTAAAAATCCTTTTTTAAAATCTTTTATTACTGCCTGCTTACGGCTTAACTGCCTGCTTAAATACATGAACAGCGAAAGCTTTGCAAGATCTGATGTTTGAAAAGTCATGTTGATGACAGGTAATTTTATCCATCTTGTACCGGCATTTAATGTTTGGCCAAAAAACAAAGTATATATCAATAACACAACAGAAAGAATAAATAAAGGCAAAGCAATTCTTGAATAAATTGTGTAGTTAATTCTGTGTGCAAAATAAATGATGAGTAACCCAACTATTATAAATGCAACCTGTTTAAAAAGATAACTTTCTGTGCTCTTGCTCATTCTATATGCAAGCGAACCTGTACTGCTGTACACAACCAGCAAACTCACGAGTGTAAGAATAATTACAATACCCCAAATAACACGGTCGCCCTTGGTTTTGCTTACCAGGTTGCCACCCATATTACTCAGGTTGGGTGTAAAAAAGTTTCTTATGTTTATTTCGTCTGCCATGGATCCTCACCCTCGCTCTCCCGATAAATCGGGAGAGGCCGAGTGTTTATTTTTTAATCAACTTTTGTAATTAAGCATTTCAGCATTTATTTTCAATTCAACTATTTCATCTTATCTATCGTACGTTCTTCACTACAATCTTTTCCATATCCCTCCCCTCCGGGGAGGTTAGGAGGGGCCTCTACAACTCCTTCACCGCCTGCTTAAACTGATTGCCTCTGTCTTCATAATTTTTAAACAGATCAAAACTTGCGCAGGCCGGGCTTAATAAAACCACATCGCCTTTGTTGGCAAAGTGAAAAGCAGCCTGCACTGCATCTTTAGCATTTTCTGTATTTACCATCAGCGGCATAATATCACCAAATGCTTCATGTATTTTTCTATTCTCTGTTCCCATGCAAACAATGGCTTTTACTTTTTCCTTTACCAGCTCTGTTAATAAAGAATAATCATTGCCTTTATCAACACCGCCTAAAATAAGTATAACCGGTTTTTCCATACTCTCCAAAGCAAACCAGGTACTGTTAACATTGGTGGCTTTACTATCGTTTATAAATTCAACATTCTTAATTGTTGTAACCGTTTCCATGCGATGCTCCAGGCTTTCAAAAGTCTGCAGTGCTTCTCTAATTTTTTCCTTACGGATATCAACCGCCGTAGCAGCCAGGCTTGCAGCCATACTGTTGTATTGATTGTGTTTGCCCTTTATAGCAAAGTCTTCAATACTCATCTGCATCTCTTCAGTTTTCCATTTTAAGTGCATTTTTGCGTTCTGCAAATAAGCACCTTGTGGCAGTTGTTTACTCATGGTAATGGGGGCTAGTGTTGATTTAATGGAATAGTTGTTTATTGTTTTCGCAGTTACATCATCATCCAGGTTATAAATAAAAACATCATCTGGCTGCTGGTTCATAGCTATGCGGTATTTGCTGCTGATGTAATTCTCAAATTTGTAATCGTATCTGTCTAAATGATCTTCTGTTATGTTTGTTAGCACGGCAACATCTGGCCTGAAAGTTTTTATATCATCCAATTGAAAAGAACTTATTTCGGCCACGTACAATTGCTTTGGTTCTATAGCTATCTGTTTGGCAAAGGAAAATCCGATGTTGCCAACCATAGCGCAATCGGCACCGCCGGCTTTACAAATGTGGTAGGTTAAAGCAGTGGTAGTTGTTTTACCGTTACTACCGGTAATGGCAATAATTTTACTGTTGCCTTTATAGCGGTAAGCAAATTCTATTTCGCTTATCACATTAATTCCCTTTGCCCGAACCTGTTTTACCAGTTCATTTTTTTCAGGAATTCCCGGACTCTTCATTACTTCATCGGCATTTAAAATTCTTTCAATTGAATGTTGATTTTCTTCAAATTCAATTTCATTCAATTGTAATTCAATTCTGTAATGGTCTTTAATTGGAGAACCATCACTTACAAATACATCATACCCCTTTTGCTTTGCAAGCAAAGCTGTGCCTACTCCACTTTCGCCGGCACCGAGTATGACTAATTTTTTATTCATTTTAATAACAGTGGTTTTTCGCCTCTTTAATGAAGCAAAAAAATGGTTCTTCAACAGCATAGAATTTAATGGTTCGCTTATTAATCAAATCAACCAAGATTTCAAAAAATAAGGTTTTTCAACAGCATAGAATTTAATAGGTCAAGGTCTTCAAACAGTCTGATCTGGTTGTTTTTATAAAGGATATTGGTTAATGAAAAACTGAACTTTTTGCGAGGTGACGCCGGTTTGGTTTTTCAATACATATTTATCTCAGTTTCAGCGTTACTATTGCTAAAACCACACTTAATATTGTAATAATCCAAAAACGTACTGCTATTTTACTTTCGTGATAACCCAACTTTTGATAATGGTGATGCAGCGGACTCATCAAAAACACACGCCGCCCCTCGCCATACTTTCGTTTGGTGTATTTAAAGTAACCCACCTGTATCATCACACTTAAATTCTCAACCAAAAACACAAAACAAAAAATAGGTATCAGTAATTCTTTACGAACAATAATTGCCAGTGCCGCAATGATGCCTCCCAATGCCAGGCTGCCGGTATCGCCCATGAAAACCTGCGCCGGGTAAGCATTGTACCACAGGAAGCCAATACATGCGCCCACAAAAGCCGCAATAAAAATGGACAGCTCACCCAGATTTGGTATGTACATGATGTTGAGATACTCAGCAAATTTTATATTACCGCTTACGTAAGCAAATATGCCCAGACAAATACCGATGATGGCACTTACACCGGTTGCCAAACCATCCAACCCATCAGTGATATTGGCTCCATTACTTACTGCAGTTACAATTAATATTACAATGATGATATACAGTATATACACATATCCTTCCCAACTTTTGGGTAAAAGTTTTGCGTAGTTGAACTCGTGATTTTTTACAAATGGAATGGTGGTGATAGTTTTCGTTGCATCCGTAAAAACTCTTTGCTTTCCATCTATTACAACGGTATCGAACTTTACGTTTTTTCTTACCGTCGTTTGAGAATTAATATCTTTTGATTGAATCACTTCTCTTTTTACAACCACACTTGGCGTAAAATAAAGTGTAGCACCAACAATGATTCCCAACATTACCTGTCCAAAAATTTTAAACCTGCCAGCCAAACCATCACTATCGCTTTTTTTGTACGCAATGCCTTTTGCCAATGCAATTCTTTTTGCACGGATTTTTAAATAATCATCAATAAAACCGATGGTACCCAACCAGACCGTACACAGCAACATCAATCTTATATAAACTTTGTCAAGGTTGGCCAACAACAACGTTGGTATCAAAATTGCCAGCAGTATAATGATACCACCCATAGTTGGTGTTCCTTTCTTTTCATTCTGTCCGGCCAGACCAAGATCACGTACCGATTCGCCCAATTGCTTTTTCTGCAAAAACTTAATCAGTTTTTTGCCATACACCGTTGTTATCAGCAAGCTCAATATCATGGCCAGCATCACCCTGAAAGTGATGAACTGAAAAAGATTGATACCCGGAAAACGGAAACCTTCTTTAGCAAGCCAGTTAAAAATGTGATACAACATACTCTCTTTATTTCTTTAGCTTTTAATTCGTCAGTGGTGAATCGTGAGATACAACTCACTTCTCACCAATCACGCCTCACGCTTTTATTTTTCTAACAGTTCAAACATTTCAATCAAAATCTTCTTGTCATCAAAATCATACTTCACTCCTTTTATATCCTGGTATTTCTCATGTCCTTTGCCGGCTATTAAAACAATATCATCGTTACCGGCCAGGCTCACTGCTGTTTTAATAGCTTCTTTTCTATCGGCAATTGAAATAACTTTTTTTTTAGCCGCTGCATTAACGCCTGTCTGCATATCTTTTAAAATTTCCAGCGGGTCTTCACTGCGTGGATTATCAGATGTAAGAATCACTTTATCGCTATACTCACAGGCCACTTCAGCCATTACCGGGCGTTTTGATTTATCTCTGTCGCCGCCACAACCAACCACGGTTATAACCTGCTCATTACCCTGCCTTAAATTTTTTATGGTTGCCAGTACATTCAATAATGCATCGGGCGTGTGGGCATAATCAACAATGCCTTTTATCTTTTCTTTTTTACTTACCATGTAATCAAATCTTCCTTCGGCACCATCCAAACTGCTTAACACCTGCAGTACAGTATCTTTATCTTCTCCCAGGCAAACGGCTGCGCCATAAACTGCCAATAAATTGTAAGCATTAAATTCTCCTATCAGCCTGAAGTAAACTTCTTTTTCATTCACCGTCATGTGCAAACCATCAAGACTATTGTCAAGGATCTTTCCTTTAAAATCAGCCATGGTTTTTAAGCTGTAGAAATATTTTTTTGCATTGGTATTCTGTAACATCACCGCTCCACGTTTATCATCTGCATTGCTGATGGCAACTCCACTTGAAGGAAGTTTATCGAACCATGATTTTTTTACACGGATGTATTCATCAAATGTTTTATGATAATCCAGGTGGTCGTGTGTTATGTTGCTGAACAATGCTGCAGAAAATTGTAATCCGGTAATTCTTCCCTGATGAATGGCATGACTACTGCACTCCATAAAAACGTAGGCACAGCCTTCATCAAGCATCTGCTTCAGCAAAGCATTTATGGTAACAGCATCTGGTGTTGTATGTGTTGCTTCAATAATTTTTTCGCCAACCTGATTTTGTACGGTACTTATCAGGCCACATTTATATCCCAGGGCAGTAAACAGTTTCCAAAGCAATGTGGCAATGGTGGTTTTACCGTTTGTACCTGTAACACCCACCAGCTTTAATTGTAAAGAAGGTTCGCCATAAAAATTGTGACTCATGTAACCGGCAGCATCAGCCGCACTATCAACCTGTATATAAGTAACTGCATCATTAATTACTAAAGGAAAAATTTCGCAAACAATGGCTGTGGCTCCTTTCGCTATGGCACTTTCAATAAATTCATCGCCATTTGTTTTAGTACCTTTTAATGCGATGAAACAAGCTCCTGGCTTTACATTGCGGGAGTCGATATGCAAACCGTTTACTTCAATACCGGTATTACCCTTTACAGAGCGAATAGAAACTTTATATAGTACGTCCTGTAGTATCAATTCAGTATTAGAGCGATGTTTTGATTTTTATTAAAATTGGTTCCTGCTAAAAGTGATTGATTCATTACTCTTCCTCTGCCAGTTGCAGTAACTTTCAATCCCATATTTTCCAGTAAATACACTGCATCTTTTAAACCCATTCCCACAACGTTGGGGGTTACAGAACCGGATGTTGAATTTGAAGTTGTATTCAGTACGCCTACATTATTTTTCATATGTGCCGACCTCCAGTAACCAGAATTTCCGGAATCATTGTAAGGCAGATTGAGTGAAGTAAAAATGGAACTCAATTCATTTTTCATTCCAAAATAATTATATTGGCTGCTATCAACATTATTTACCGCTATGTATTTTCTGGTACTGAGATAGCTGCCATAAATGCGATCGCTTATTTCTTTGAATACAGTACCCGATACATCGGCACCATAAATTTTATTTGACTGTTTGCTATTTTGAATAACCACTGCCATGGTATATTTTGGCTGCTCCGCAGGAAAATAACCAATGAAAGAAGCCTGGTAAATTTTATTGCCTTTGTTATAACCCCGGTTATCTAAAGCTGTAACCGCTGTACCGGTTTTGCCTGCAATATGGTATGCAGAATCCCTGATGCTTCTTGCAGTACCATGCTCTTCTTCCACCACGGCCAGTAAACATTCCTTAAGCTGAGCAAGGGTTTCATCGCTGCAAATTTTTTCAACCAATACCTGGGGTTTAATCGTTTTCACTTCTACACCATATTGCTTTATTGCACTCACTAAGTAAGGTTTCATCATTTTACCATTGTTAGCAACTGCATTGTATAACATAAGCATGTGCAATGGCGTAACCAGTTCTTCGTAACCATGCGCCATGTAAGGGATGGTTGTATTGGCCCAGCTACGGTTGGTTGGTTTTTTAATTGTTGGCTTGCCCGATGCTGCAGTAAGATCAATTCCGGTAAGCGTATCCAACCTGAACTTATGCAGATGATCAATAAATTTTGAAGGCTGACTGTGATAATACTGATCCGCCAGTTTTGCAAAAGCAACATTGCTGCTTCTTGCGAATGCTTCTTTAACAGTTAGCTCGTTATACAAACCCAAATGAGAATCCTTGATGGTTAAACCATAAAATTTTTTCTTACCGCCCTCGCAATTAACAACTGAATTCATGGTTACATATTTATCCTCCATCAAACTCATCATGGTTGCCAGTTTAAATACTGAGCCTGGTTCAGTTGCTTTTCCAATACCGTAATTCAAATCTTCGGTATAGGTACCATCAGGTTGTTTACCCAGGTTTGCAATAGCTTTTATTTTACCGGTTGCCGTTTCCATAACAATGGCAGTACCATGCAAAGAATTATTGCCAACCATCATCCGCATTAAAGCAGTTTCGGTAACATCCTGTATATATGTATCCAAGGTTGAAATAACATCCTTACCATTTTCAGGATCAACTTCGCCACCATCAACAGGCATATAAGCTCCGGCCATGTATCGTACCAACTGCTCTCCTGTCTTACCTTTCAGAAAATTGTCGTATCGCTGCTCAAGGCCTACATTTTTTGCATTGTTTCTTGATAAACCGATGGTACGGTTTGCCAGTAACACATAAGGATTGATGCGCCTGTCTTTTGCAATAACAATAAAGCCGCTTTTATTTTTACCCAGTTTTACCAAAGGAAAATCACGCAATTGTTTATAATCTGTAAACGAAATTTTCTTTTTAAGCAAGTAATATCTATCCTTGTTTTTATAAGCCAGCTTCATTTCATTCTGATAGACATCTGCCGTTTTATCGTTAAATAAATTGGCAAGAGAAATGCTCAGCGAATCAATATTATCTTTAAATCTTTTTCCATCTTTTTCACGTAAACCTTCCGCAGCAAAGTCAACATACACATCAAAAACCGGTACCGATGTACTCAGCATATTTCCGTCTTCGCTGTAGATGGTTCCTCTTTCTGCTTCAATGGGCAGATATTTTAAATGAAGGTTGTTATCCATCTTCGTCCAGAAATCACCCTGCACCTGCTGAATATAAAAAGCCTTACCAATTACAATTAAGCCAAGGATAACTATCCCCAGAAAACTGAGATAAACCCTCCATAATATGTCTTTTTTTACGTCCATTTGCGGCCCCTCTTAGCCCCTCCTGTCCTCCCCAGAGGGGAGGGAAATAGAGGAGATTGTGTTTTATTTTTTACAATTTTTTTTATACAATTTTACTTTTCGATCTGTGAGGCTTCTCCAAGCAAAACCGGTGGTTGTGTTAATTCTTTTAATCCCAGCGGCTCTACCACTTTTATCAATTCGCTTGCCTTGCTTCTGAAAATCACATCGCTCTTGATTGTTTTGTATTCGTATTCCAGTTCTTTTATTTTTTTTTCGGTTGTGCTTATTTTTAAAATTTGTTTATCGGCATGATGGCCGTTATATATATACAGCACTGCCAGTATGGTTAAAAACAAAAAGAAAGGAATATTTTTAACCACCCATTTGTGGCTTATTAACCGCTTCCAGTCAATTTTTTGACCAGCTACCGGTTGCTCCTTTATTTCATTTTCTGCTATCATTTATTTTTTATTATGATAATTTATTTTCAAAACTTTTACTTCATGGCAGCCACTCTTAATTTAGCACTGCGTGATCTTTTATTTTCTTTCAATTCCTTTTCTGATGCTGTAACCGGTTTCTTAGTAATCACATTAAAAGGGTTTTCAAACCGATGCCCGTATACATCATCAATGGCGGTATCTTCAAAAGTGCCATCTCTAAAAAAATTCTTTACAATCCTGTCTTCCAAAGAATGAAAAGTTATAATGGCTACACGGCCACCGGGTTTTAATAAAGAGGGGATTTGTTGTAACAATTCTTTTAGGGCACCTAATTCATCATTTACTTCTATTCGCAGTGCCTGAAATACCTGGGCAAAATATTTTTGAGGATTCCCTTTCACTATTGATTGAACGGCCTGTTTAAATTCATTGATGGTTTTTAAACTTGTAACAGCTCTTTGCTGAACAATTATTTTGGCCAGCGTTTTTGCATTGGTTACTTCGCCATACTGTTCAAGCATTTTGTGCAACTGCCCCTCCGTAAAATTCTTTAATACATCAGCAGCGGTAATGGTTTGCCGTTGGTCCATCCTCATATCCAACGCTGCATCAAAACGAATAGAGAACCCCCTGCCGGCTTCGTCAAACTGGTGACTGGAAACACCCAGATCAGCCAATACGCCATCTACTTTGGTAATTTTATGCAAGCGTAAAAAACGTTGCAGGTGCCTGAAATTTTGCGGAACAAAAATCACTCTTTCATCCTTTTGCAAATTTTTGCGGGCATCGTCATCCTGGTCAAATGCTACCAGTTTCCCTTGCCCGCTTAAATGTTTAAGAATTGCAAGGCTATGTCCACCACCACCAAAAGTGCAATCCACGTAAATTCCATCTTTTTTTATGGCCAGCCCTTCAATAGATTCCTTCAATAATACTGGTATATGATAACCTGGTTCCTCCTTTAATTGACTGTGTGGCAGCGATTCATTTTCCTTTTCCATACATTTCAAATAAATAACTTTTAGTGTTAGCTATCAGTTTTGGAGCCCATTACTTCATTGGCCATTATTTTGAATTCTTCCTGTGAAAAAGATTCAAAGAACTCTTTATATTTTATTTTATCCCAGATCTCAATTTTATCTCCCACAAAAACCAACACAGCATCTTTGTCAAGGTGTGCATATTCCATCAAAGTTTTAGGAAGTAACAGTCTTCCGGCAGAATCTAATTCTACCTTTGAAGCACCATTTAAAAAACGGCGTTTAAAAGCACTTGCCTTACTATCAAAATCATTTAGTTTGCTAATTTTGGCATATAGTGGATCCCAGCTTTCCATGGGATACAAACTCAAACAAGAATCCAATCCCCTGTTGATGACAAACTGGTGAGCACCCTCCTCTGCCAATTGCTTTTTTAAAGCAGCTGGTACAAGGAACCGCCCCTTGGCGTCTATTGTAACCTCGTATTCACCAAGAAAACCTGTCATTTTATAATGGAATTATCGTTGTGTAATTAATATTCACACAAAATAACACTTTTTCCCACTTTCTTATCAAATAAAGGAAAAAGATTTTTTTCCACAGCCCCAAATAGCCCATCACTGTGTGTTTAAGTGGCTTTTACTGGTAATTTTAGGTGAATTAACTGTGCATAATGGTGTATAACCTGTGGATTTCTTTATTTACTGATACAGATTGCTGCTGGGTTTTTTTAGAGAGGAAATTAAAAACATAAAATACAATTTGAAAAGTTATTCAAATTATCACTGTGAAGAAGTAAAAAATTTCAAATCCAATTGCTACAATTTATTGGACACTGGGTTTAAGTTTTAATTAAAGGAAAATTCAAGAAAAAACTGGTCCCTTTTCCTGGTACACTTTCAGCTTTTATAGTGCCTTGATGTGCCTCCACCATAGTTTTTACATAACTCAATCCAAGGCCAAAACCTTTTACATTGTGGAGGTTTCCCGTATGTGCACGGTAAAATTTTTCGAAGATTCTGCTGAGCGTTTCTTTGTTCATCCCTATGCCATTATCTTCTATTTTTACTTTTAAAGTATTACCTGCATTTTGGGTACTTATTTTTATAAGCAGGTTATCTTTTGAATATTTAATGGCATTATCCAACAGGTTACTTATCAGGTTAGTGAAGTGTACATCATCTGCCATTAACAAATCTTTTGTTGCAGCCAAATTAACTTCAAGCCTTCCATGTTTTTCTTCTACCTGTAGCTGAATGTTGTTTAAAGCACTTGTAATTAATTCATTTGCATGTAACTTTTTCAGGTTTAACTGTACTTCCTGTTTATCAAGCAAAGCTGCCTGCAGTATGGTTTCCACCTGTTTGTTCATGCGCTTGTTTTCTTCTTTAATGATACCGGTAAAATAATTCATTTTCTCCCGGTCATTAATTACTTTCTCATTTTTTAAAGCATCTACAGCCAAAGAAATTGTTGCCAGCGGTGTTTTAAATTCATGGGTCATGTTGTTGATAAAATCAGATTTTATCTCACTCAGTTTTTTTTGCTTTAACAATGCCCTTACTGTAATATAAAAAGCGCAGACTATGATTATGGTAAAAATGATGGAAACAACGATAACCCTTGTCATTGATTTCCAAATAATATTTTTTACATGTGGTACGATAATTACTAAAATTTCTTCCAGTGTAATCCCTTCAGCATTGCTGCCGCTTGGCGCCTCCAGCGGAATCATAACAGGTTTGTTATTAGCTGAATCACTGTATAACTTATAATAATTTTCTGATTGAATTTCATTGCCTATGATAGAGGAGGTGCCTATTGCAAATTCGAAAGGCACATTTTTAATGTTATGTTTATCAAATGCCCGTTGTATAATATTCCTGATTTCGTCAATTGAATATCGTTGGATAACAGTAGGTCTAAACAATTCAATTTGTAAACCCTCACTTGGAAAAATACCCGATTTGTTTTTGATTATCGGCATCCTGTTACCTTTTTCCTGCATCAGGTCTTCCGCGGCCTGAGCTGTTACCATAATGATATGATCCCTGAATTTTTGCTCTTCTGTTTCCATTAAGCCCTTTATCCAAAGTATTTGGAAAAAAATTAATCCCAACAACGACAGGAGTATCAATATTGTAATAACGGGGAAAATTCTTTTCATGCTTACAAAAGTAAATTAGTGCCAGGCTTTAATGCCTGTTGAAAGGTTGTAAATGGTAAATTTAACGAAGGTTTTAGAACTAACCCTATTTCAAAAAGTTTGTATTTCAAATTGTTGCAGACTTCAAGGTTACCAACCTTAGTAAAAACTAATCTCCAATTAGGATAAACCTGCAAAAGATTAGCAACCCCTGCGACAGTTTGAAATGTGCCCGTAAAAATAATCCACAATATTTCGGTAAGTAAAATAATTGAATTATTTTACAAATATGATTTCACCAGCACCGGGCATATTGTTAATTGCGGACCCTTTTTTAAAAGATCCCAATTTTATGAGGACGGTTATTTTTTTATGCGAACATCAACCCGAAGGTAGTTTTGGGTTTGTATTAAACAAACAATTTGAGCAAACACTGGATGATTTAATGAATGGTTTTGAAGGCTTTCCAATACCCGTATATTATGGAGGGCCGGTGCAGATGGATACCATTCATTTTCTACATCAATATCCCAACAAAGTACCAGGCGGCCAGGAAGTAATGAAGGGAATTTACTGGGGTGGCGATTTTGAAAAACTTACCGCTATGGTAAAAAACAATGAAGTAGATTTTAATAAAGTTAGATTTTTTATTGGTTATAGTGGCTGGGGCTTTGGCCAGTTAGGTGATGAACTAAAAGAGAAAACCTGGCTTACAGTAGAAGCATCCAAAGACCTTATTTTTCACCGGCAGCCAGATGATATCTGGAAAGATAGTCTGAGACACTTGGGTGGCGATTATGAAATGATGATCAATTTCCCGATTGATCCGCAGCTTAACTAATAAGCAGCTTGCCGGAAATCTTTCCAACAGCTTTCACAAACAGTATTTTTATTTTAATACCTTGAACAAATGTTTTATCAGTTTGTAAAAATACTTGCCCGTATTGCCATTCACTTTTATTGCAGGGATATCAGGATAAACAAAAAAAAAATACTGAAAAGCAACGGGCCATTATTGCTTGCAGTTAACCATCCCAATTCTTTTTTAGATGCTGTTATTTTGTGTACTTTGTTTGATAAGCCTGTTTACTCGTTAGCACGGGGTGATGCCTTTAATGGCAAACTGATTTCAAAACTTTTATACTCCCTAAAATTA
>JANMBZ010000014.1:0-23986 GCA_031360765.1 Chitinophagaceae bacterium | reverse complement strand
ATTAAATACCCGGGTAGAATATGGACAAGCAGCCATACAAAAGCGGCAGCCAATGCAACGGTCACTATCAATTAAAACAATTCCATCCTGTCTTTTAAATGTTGCATCTACCGGGCAAACTTTTACACAAGGCGGTTCATCGCAATGCATGCAGGTAGTTGGTTGCCAATAGTCTGCTGTATGCTCAGCATCTTTCATCGGATAAACTTTTATCCAGTTTTGTGCATCGGCAATATGGTGTGCATGATTGCAGGAAGCCTGGCAGGCTTTTACATTTTTGCATCGGGCAAGGTCAATTACCATCACAAATTTTTTGCCTGGTATGCCAGCCCTGGCTTCGGTATTTGTTACCGGGGGCATGTGAGGTACCGGTTTTAAAAAGGCTTTATCTACTTCAATAATTTCACCATCAACCGAAAGCAATTTTATTTTTTCGCCAGATGGTTTAATATCATCTTCCGGAGTAAAAGGAGATTTATTTGAGTTACAGGCAACAGCCGCCGTAGTTAGCAAACCGGCTGCAATAAATGCTCTGCGTGATTTTTGTTGATCCATTTCAGTTAGGTTTATTGATACTGATTAGTTATTTCTTAATCCAGTTCTGTAATTCTTTGTTGGTGATTTTTTTCTTTTGAGGCGGAAGTGATGCTATATCTATTTCTACCAGTTTACCATCTTCGGTAAGCATTTTAATGGTTTGAGGTTTGTTGCCGGCGGGCTTTATGAATTTAAAAGCAGCCAGTGCCGCAGCAGATATTACACCCCAGGTAATAAATTTTCTACGGGTTTGATTTTTATTAATCTCGTTAGCCATGTTTTGTTTGTTTTATTTTTTAACCATCAACAAGGTACATGCAGTAATATTGTGTTTATCTGACTTCAATCAGTTAATAAACTGAATAATATCATTTACCTTATTGATGAGTATTGAAAAAAAATTAAATAAAAAACCCGGCTATAAAGTCGGGTTTTTGAATCTGGCTGTATTTTATACATTAGCCTGTATAAACTATTTTTTATGTGTTCTTATAAAATTAACCAGGCTCCATCTTTCATCTGCTTCTGGCATTTTCTTTTTAAAATTAGGCATGTCTTCACGGCCTTCAGATAATTTGTAAAAAAGTTCGCCGTCTGTCTGAGTTTGAACAATGGATTTTGAAAAATCGCCAGGTTCAGTTTTTAACTGTGCGGCTTTTGAACCATCGCCCAATCCTTTTGCGCCATGGCACGATTTGCAATGCGTATTCCACAATGCCTTACCATCGGCAATAGAAGTAGCATCTGAAGCTACCGGATTCTTCATGCTTTTAAAATTGGCAGGTACGGGCCATGGTTTTGGATCGGTGTTGTTAATTACCCTAAAACTGATACCGGTTAATCCCATCATTACCGCAAGTATCAAAAGTATTTTTTTCATGATGCTGTTTTTTAATTGGTTTGCTTTTAAATTTCATTAGCAAGGTAACAGCCTGTTTTTTATCTGCCCCTGACCGATGTAATAAGGAAATATGATATTAATCATACTCATTCAGATTAAATGATCGGCAATTAAGTATTTAATCTTTTAAATAAAATGATACTTCTGTTTCAACATTCATCATATCTACCGTAAGTGCAGGTTTTTTTTGGTTGAAGATTAATAATCCGCAGGCATCTGTTTTTGTATCAAGATCTACACATTCCGTGGAATTATCCTTCTTAATAAAAAGAATATACCTGCAATTTTTTGCTTCGGTTATTTTTAAGGCCGGCCAGGTTTTTTGTATAACCATCCGTGCATTACGCATCTGGTAAAAAAAATCATGCATGTTACCATCAAATACCATTGAATCTGTTTGTGCTTTTATCTTTAAAAGCTGTAACGAATCCGGATGATAAAAAACAGCCGCTGGAAAATTTATTATTAAAGTATCGGAATAAGTAGCTGGTGGTTTGGGTTTATAATTTTTGTTTAGTTCAGCATTTACCGGTTTTATTTCAGTTTTTTTATAATCATTATTGTTGCAGGCAGATGTAGTAAACAACTGCCAGACCAAAACTGATACTATAAAAAAACAACTGACACTTTTCATTTAAGTAAAACAGTTTTTTTTAAAATCATACAAAGAACCCTGCTTTAAAATTCAGGGTTCTTTGTTGAGGGTTAAACCATCTGCGATCATCTCATTTACAATACTAATAGTTCCATAACCTGGTAATATTAAAACCGATAACAAACTCTCCACCTTTTACTTTGGTGCCATCAAAATCTGTATATCCAAATGGAGCATTTTCATTGTAAAGGTTATTTTGTTGTGGATTGAGGTTGTAATAATTACCCACAAAAATCTGGAAAGCATGACTGCTCGTATTCATCTCTATACCAAATGAAAAGTTAGGATTTGGATTTTTAGTTGCATGCTTTGTAAGCGGCTGGTCGTAATTGATCATGGCCGACATTACATTGGTTAATTTATACCTTGCAGAAAATGCAATGGCAAAATGATTAAACTTCATCTCCTGAAATGTTGCCGTACCTGTGCTGTCGTTTTTTGTAAAATAGCCATTCACAAAGTTTTGATGAGAGAGGCTCGGCGCCACCTGAACAGATAATTTATTGGTTACTTTACGTGCAATAATTAACTGGTGAAAAAAAGATAGTCTTTGAGACCGGTATTTAAATATGGTATTGTCCTTGTCCTTCCGGGTATCATAAGCCATGTTTGCATAGTAGCTAACACTAACCGGCCATTTATGCGGTGTTTGTGTAATAATTGCATACTTGGCATTTACATCCCACAGCATATTTCTTTTAGTTATGCCAATGCCCACGTTAAGTTTATTAATAGGAGCATAGCTTACACCGAGCCTTATGTTGGAAGGCGCAAAAAATCCCCAGAAATCAGAGTACCCTTTTTGTACGGTACCAAAGCGGTGCTGTATATCCATTTCCAAAGTGCCTTTTACCGGTACCAAAGCGGTTTGATTATCTATTATCCACACACTTTGAAAACTGTTCTTTATTGGTTTTACTTTTGCTTTGGCGGTTTTTTCGGTTTTAGCTTTTTTTTCATCCTGCGCCTGCGCTGTTGTTTGAAACAGTAAGAGGCTGCAGAATAAAAATACCGGTAACGCCATCAGTCTGTTTGATATTTTAATTTTAAGTTTCATTTTTTTAGATTTTAAGATCACTTAATTATTAGGAGCTCCGTTTCTTATCCAGTCGTACACTTTTTGTCTGTCGGTAGCAGAAGGGATATACTCTTTCATTTCGCCGTTTATCTTTTTATACAAAATACTTTCCTTTGGTATCAGTATGTTCACATATCCTCCATTTAGTATCTGATTATAAGAATCGGCAGTTAGCATGTATGGCTTATGAGCGCCCGAAACATGGCAACCTGATAATGCACAGTTAGCATTAAACAAGGGTGCCAGGTCAGTTTTATAACTTACTGCCTGTGGTGGTCCATCAGGGTTAACTGCTACATCGGGCATTATTATATCTTTATAACAGCCGATCAATGCAAACCCGATAATAAAAGCAAGGCCGGTGTATATTATTATTTGTTTCATTGTAGTATTTTTTAGATTACTTATTATTGAAGTTCATGTTGCACTCAATATCAATTTTATCACCAATGCTGGTACTGGTAATACCATAATCGCGGCAGTTAAACTGAAATTTTAATTGCAAACCAAAAACATCGTAAGTGCCACCCACATTTGCTTTTGCAATGTATTTTAAACGGCCGGTTAAAGTTTTTGTAAGTGGTGCAGTTAATTTTCCCTGCCAGGTTAAAGTAAGTGTTACAATATAATCGCTGCTCAGCGGATCAAACTTTACTTCGGTGGTTTTTAGTTTAGCAAGATTTGTAACTGTAAGGTTTTGTGTACCTGGCACAATGGCTGTTGTACCCATACCTGATACATTGCAACCACCATCACGCCCAGGTTCGCCGGTGTTTGATTGGTTGATCTGAACATAACCATTGAAATAAGTTTTGGCAGGTTCATTTTCGTAAAAAGCCCATGAGGTATCTTTTAAAGGCTGGCCTGTTGTAACATAATTTATCATTTCGGCAGGTGTTACATCATGCATACCAAACTGGTTAAAGCGCCCTGTAAGTAAGCCTGCTGCTGCAACGTAGCTGGTTGACCATAAAGTACTGGAGTGGGCTTTATCCATTTTCCATTCGCTGGTATTTCCTGCAGTCATATTGCCGGGCAGGTGTATATTGGTACCATGGCTTACTACAACTGCTGTAGTAGCAGGTGGCGGCGGAAAGGAATTGTCGTGGGTACAACTCACTATATATCCAAAGCCGCTGATAAGTATTACAAGTAGTAATTGTAATTTATTATTTAAGTGTTTCATAAAAAAATTTTGGTTGGTAAAAAATTAAAATCGCTTAACAAAAGTATTTTTCAATTGCTGTTTTAATTCTGATGGCAATCAAGAGAATGTATGAGATATGTCATGGTTTTGTAAAACCATGCAGGTAGAGAATTTATTGCATTATGCACTTGCACACAATGAGCATATTGATTTTAGAGATATTGAAACAGAAGATACAAAATGATTTTTAAGCAGTTTTTTTGCTTTGCAATTTGCTGCATAGTAAGGCTATGGCTAATACCAATAATAAAGCACCCATGTTTATAAGTATGCTGTAGGTATATAGATTCATATCGTTTTTAAGTACAGATTTATCGGGGGTTTCAAAAATATAAAAATATATATCACGCAAAATAAAAAAGAGAAATACTATGCTGTGCAATAAACTGTAAACCGGTTTTTTTGCAAATGCAGGTATAAAAAACAAGATAGATAACAAGCCCCATATTTTTAAAGCCGGAATTTTTGTTGATGCTGAAATATGACTAAAACTATAATCAGGATAAAAACTTTTTAGCAGAAAGCCCAGGTACAAAATACCAACAAGTGCATAGGCGTATGGCAGTAGTGTTGCGATATTTTTTTTGAATATTTTTTTTGAAAGACTGGTTTCTGCAATTGAACGGATAAGTAAATAAATTAACGGGTAAGCTGAAAAAAACAGCATCAGTTCAAGTTGCTCCAGGTAAATAAAAAAGCTATCATCCATTTTTTAAAATTAATTTTGCTTTTTACATTGCGCATCACTGCATCCTGAAAGTGAGCGCAGCAAAGTCTTTCACACTTAATGCTTCCGCACGTTTTAAAAATATTTCATCCTGCAAAACTTCGGCGGTAAATAAACTTTTTACTGCATTTCGCATGGTTTTGCGGCGTTGGTTAAAAGCTGTTTTTACCAGCACCCAAAAAGCACGTTCGCTTTTATACTCCAGTGGTACGGCTTTTCGTTTCATGCGGATAACACCGCTTTGCACTTTGGGTGGGGGATCAAAACATTCGTTGCTTACATCAAATAAATATTATATCTCGTAATAAGCCTGCATCAGCACACTCAGTACGCCATACACTTTACTGCCGTGTTTGGATGCTGCCCTTTCGGCCACTTCTTTTTGAAACATGCCGATGATGCAGGGCACATCATCTTTCCAATCAAGTACTTTAAATAAAATTTGTGTAGAGATATTGTAAGGGAAGTTACCAATCACTGTAAAAGGCTCATCAAAAGGTTTATCCATATCCAAAAAACTCTGGTGAATAATTTTATCTGCTAACTGCGGATATTTTTTTGAGAGATAGATCACTTTTTCTTCATCCAGTTCAACAGCCTTAAAATTAATATTGGCAAAGCCCATCAGGTATTTTGTTAAGGCTCCTGCTCCGGGGCCAACTTCCAGCAAATTGGTAAATGGTTCTTCTTTTAAAACATTAATTATTTTTTGAATTACCAGCTCATCTTTTAAAAAATGTTGCCCCAGCGATTTTTTATGTGTGTACATGGTTGCAAAAGTAGCGTAATGCTGATTGAATTTTAGAGTAAGTTTAATTGAATTGCCTGCTGGCAGCCATGTCAGCATTTATCGCCATGCTATTTTTATTCTCAGCCATTCGCATTTACCTACAATAAAATAATTGGGTAACAAAAAGCCCCTTCGTTGTAAAGGGGCTTTATATTATGAATTTATTTTTTTAATGTTGATGATTGTGCTGCATCGCAGTTAGCTCTTCAGCAGTTACTGTTTTCTCATTTGCCTTTGACTTTCCTTCAATCCAGTTAAACAATTTATCGGTAATTAACCGGCGATAGCTGCTGTCAACCTGCTTTTCGTCCTTCATCATGCGGTCGATATAGCTTTCAATCCAGCCGGTATCTTCACCCAGGTTCATGGTACCAAAGTATCGCATAATCTCTACTTTCATATATTCACGTAACTCTTCATTACCTACTTCCAATCCGTTTTCTTTAATCAGCTTATCGCTTATTAAAGTCCATTTTAACTGGTTTATAAAAGTTGGAAATTCAGTTTCAACCTGCTCAGGTGTTTTTTCTTTATCGCCACCTGTTTGTAACCATCGCTTTAAAAACTCAGCCGGAAATTCCATGTTGGTTTCATCAAGCAAATAATGATACAGTTGATCCTGCAGTTGATTGCGACTCTGGCCAAGCCAGTAGTTTTCTATTTCTTCTTTAATCGAATCTCTTAATTCAGCTTCAGTTTTAATTTCTTTACCAGGATATATTTCTTTAAAAAATTCTTCATTCATCTCACGCTTTTCAACCAGGCCAACTTTTACAATCTCGAGGTTAAAATATTTTTTTGCTGCTTCTTTATCATCTTTTTCAAAACCTAAATCCTGCAAAAACATTTCCAGTTTATCATCGTCAAAAGCTTTGCTTAACTGTACTGTTACTGTTTCGCCTAATTTTTTACCCATAAATTTTTTCTGCGTTGCGGCAGTTAAATATTTAAGAATAACAGAGTTTTCCTTGCTTACGCCACCCTCAATTATATTACCATCTTTATCCGCTTCGGTAAACAGGATATTTAAAACATTCTCATCGTTATCAACAGTTTCGGGCTCGATCATTTTGCCAGCTTTTATCTGCATGCGGCTGATTTCTTCATCAACCATTGCATCGGTTGCTGCTACTTTATGCAGCGTAACTTTTGCTTTGGTAATATCGGGCATGGTATATTCCGGCTTCAAACCTATTTCAAAACCAAATTCAAAATCTGAGGGATTATTCATATTCAGGTCACGCAAATCGGTGCTTAAAGGCAACGGCTGACCAAATATTTCAGGCTTTTCAGCATTTAACCAGGTGTACAATTCCTTTTCAACCGATTTTAAAATTTCATCGCTGAAAATAGAAGGGCCGTACATTTTTTTAATCATACCTGCAGGCACCATGCCTTTTCTAAAACCGGGTATATTGGCAGTTTTGCTATATTCTTTCAGTTTTTTCTCAAACGTTGGTAAGTAATCTTCTTTATTCACTTTCACCGTCAGTTTATCGTGTAAAAGACCGATGTTTTCTCTTGTAACTGTTGCCATTTGAAATGTTTAAAAGTTTAAAAAGGTTTAAGTGTTTAAAGGTTGTTTTTTAAATGAGATTCATTTTAAACCTTTAAACCTTTAAACCTTTAAACTGGTGTTTGTGCGGATAATAGGGGTCGAACCTACATGGATTGCTCCGCCAGATCCTAAGTCTGGTGCGTCTGCCAATTTCGCCATATCCGCTTAAGGGCTGCAAAAGTAAGGTTTTTATGTAAAACAGAAAACAGATTTGTTTACGTAAATTCGTATTTAACTTATGGAGGCTACCATCGACATACCTAAATACAATCTCAACGAAGAAGAGGAAAAAAAAGAGATACTGCGCCAATACCGTGGGCTATTGCGTGTTTTAAAGCTAAAATTAAAGCCCGGCGATAAGCAATTATTGCGTGTTGCTTTTGAAATGGCTGCCAAAGCTCATGAAACCATGCGGCGTAAAAGCGGCGAGCCTTACATCCTTCATCCGCTTGCTGTTGCTAAAATTTGTGTGGAAGAAATTGGCCTGGGCATACGCAGTACCATTTGTGCGTTACTGCACGATACAGTTGAAGATACCGATATTACCCTGGAAGATATTCAGCGTGAATTTGGCCCGGAAGTAACCAAAATTGTTGACGGACTTACCAAGATAAGTACCGTAATGGATACCAACAGTACTGCACAGGCCGAAAATTTTAAAAAGATTTTACTCACCCTTACAGATGACCCCAGAGTAATTTTAATAAAACTTGCCGACCGGCTGCACAATATGCGTACGCTTGAAAGCATGAAACGGGAGAAGCAGTTAAAAATAGCAAGCGAAACTATATATGTGTATGCCCCATTGGCCCACCGCATGGGTTTGTACAATATTAAAACCGAAATGGAAGATCTGGCGATGAAGTACATGGAGCCGGATACCTACAAATATATTGCACAAAAATTAACCGATACCAAAAGAGAACGAAGCAAATACATAAACGATTTTATACGCCCGATAAAAGAAAAGCTGGAAAAGGCTGGATTTGATTTTGAAATTTACGGCCGCCCAAAAAGCATACACTCCATCTGGAACAAGATGAAAAAACAGGGTGTTAGTTTTGAAGAAGTGTATGATCTGTTTGCCATCCGCATACTTTTAAACAGCGCATTGGAAAATGAAAAAGGCGATTGCTGGAAAGTGTACAGCCTGGTTACCGAAGAGTACAGCCCATCTACACAAAGATTGCGTGACTGGTTAAGCAACCCAAAAAGTAATGGGTACGAAGCGTTACATACAACCGTGATGGGGCCGCATGGCAAATGGGTAGAAGTGCAGATACGATCGAAACGCATGAATGAAATTGCAGAGAAGGGTTTGGCCGCACATTGGAAATATAAAGAAGGCGCAGCCGATGAAAGCCGCTTTGATAAATGGTTTGGGCAAATACGGGAAGCACTCAGCCGCAATGATGATAACTCCATTGATTTTTTACAGGATTTTAAAACATCTTTTCTTGCAGAAGAAATTTATGTTTATACACCCAAAGGTGAAGTAAAGATGTTGCCTATTGGTGCATCGGCGCTGGACTTTGCCTTTGGTGTACACACAGCAGTAGGCAGTAAATGTATTGGCGCAAAAGTCAATCACAAACTGGTACCCATCAGTCATAAATTACGCAGCGGCGATCAGGTTGAAATTATTACCAGCGCCAAACAAAAGCCCAATATTGAATGGTTAAATTTTGTGGTTACCAGCAAGGCAAAATCAAAAATAAAAGATACCTTAAAAGAAGAAAAAAGAACCATTGCTGAAGAAGCCAAATATACACTGCAACGCAAGCTGGAAGGTATGGGCGCCGCTATGAGCCAGCATAACCTGGAAGAACTGGCATCGTTTTACAAAGTAAATTCAAGCCTTGATCTGCTGTATGATATTGCCGTAAAAAAGATTGACCTTAAGGAATTAAAAGAGTTTACTGTACATGGTGATAAGCTGCTGGCCCCCAGGCCTGTTAAGGTTGCTACCGAAGATAAAACGGATAAAGATTTTGCCTCAAAACCTGCAGACAAAAAATCACCAGATGCCGAGTTAATTATTTTTGGTGAAAGCAGCGATAAAATACAATACAGTCTTGCAAATTGTTGTAAGCCCATACCAGGCGATGATGTATTTGGTTTTGTAACTACAGGCGAAGGGCTTAAAATTCACCGCACCAATTGCCCCAATGCCGCCAGGCTGCTGGCAAACTATGGCCACCGGGTTGTAAAAACCAAGTGGGCAAAAAATAAAGAAATATCTTTTCTCACCGGTTTAAAAATTATTGGTTTGGACGATGTAGGCGTAATTCATAAAATTACCAACCTCATCAGCGGCGAATTAAAATTCAATATTTCTGCCATGACCATTGAAGCCAAAGAAGGCATTTTTGAAGGCAATGTAAAAATATTTGTTCACGATAAGGAAGAGCTTGATGAACTGGTTGACAGGTTAATTAATATGGCCGGCATTGAAAGGGTTGACAGGTATGATACTGAATAGTTTGTGGTTTTGGGTTTGTGGTTTTTTGTTGGACCAGCATTTGTTCCCTGGTTGGACTTCAGTGGCGACGCTCCGTTCAACAGTAGAAAATAATTGAGCATTGTCCGATGTCGAATTGTTATGTATGCGACTCATCTCAATAAATTAACTATAGATTTTTGGTCGGTGCAACCCTTTTATTAAAAAACAACTCATATTTGTACATCAAAATTTAAAATAAAAAATCATGCAGGAATTAATTACACGCCTTACAGAAAAAGCTGGCATCAGTGCTGAGCAGGCAACCAAAACAATAGACACTATTAAAGAATTTGTAAAAGAAAAATTTCCAATGCTGGGCGGTGCGGTAGATAATATGTTTGCAGGCTCTACAGAATCTACTGCTGCTGCATCTGCAACAGCCACCGAAGCTCCAAAAGCCCAGGAGCATACCATGCTCGATAAGATCAGTGATGTTATTCCTGGCCAAACTGGTGAAAAAATTGAAGAGTTTGCAAAAAATGCAGCCGATAAAGCAGAAGATGTTTTTGACAGCGTTAAAGATAAATTGAGCGGAATGTTTGGCGGAGATAAGAAGTAAAATATTTTTAAATGAAATAGCCATCGACATTTGTCAATGGCTATTTTTTAATTTAGTATCTCGCAGTTACTTCAATACTTCCCTGCTTATTACCAGTTTCTGTATCTCACTCGTTCCTTCGCCAATGGTACAAAGCTTACTATCTCTGTAAAATTTTTCTACCGGAAAATCTTTGGTATATCCATAGCCGCCAAAAATCTGTACAGCATCGGTACTAACCCTTACTGCCACTTCGCTGCTGTAATATTTTGCCATGGCAGCTTCTTTGGTCATGGGTAAGCCACGCATTTTTAAATCGCAGGCCTGTTTTATTAAAAGATCAGCAGCTTCAATTTCGGTAGCCATATCTGCCAGTTTAAAACTAATACCCTGAAAGCTTGCAATCGGCTGATCGAACTGATGGCGTTCTTTTGCATATTGTACTGATGCTTCGTAAGCACCTTTAGCAATACCCAAACCCAATGCAGCAATGGATATGCGGCCACCATCCAGAATTTTCATGCTTTGTTTAAAGCCCTGGCCTACTTCGCCCATGCGGTTTGTATCGGGAATGCGGCAGTTATCAAAAATCATTTCGGCAGTTTCGCTGGCACGCATGCCCAACTTATTTTCTTTTTTTCCGGCACTAAACCCAGGCGTACCTCTTTCTACAATAAATGCAGTAGAGTTATCTTTTGTACGTGGTTCACCGGTTCTGCAAATCACCACTGCCACATCGCCGCTTTTACCATGTGTAATCCAGTTTTTGGTTCCGTTAAGGATCCAGTCATCCCCATCTTTTACAGCCGTGGTTTTCATATTTCCTGCATCGCTGCCGGTATTGGCTTCTGTTAAGCCCCAGGCGCCAATAAACTCAGCAGTAGCCAGTTTGGGTAAATATTTTTTCTTTTGCTCATCGTTACCAAAGGCTAAAATATGCCCGGTGCAAAGTGAATTGTGTGCCGCAAGGGATAAACCGATGGAGCCGCAAACTTTTGCAATTTCCTGTATGATGGTATTATATTCGTAATAACCCAGGCCGCTACCGCCATACTCTTCCGGCACCAAAACACCCATCAAACCCAGCTTACCCATTTCTTTAAAAACGTGTACCGGAAATTCCTGGCTTTCGTCCCACTCCATTAAATGTGGCTTAATATGTTGTAACGCAAAATCACGGGTAGTTTGAGCAACCTGTTCGGTTAATTCAGATGTAGTAAAATTCATAAATAGCAATCTTTAAGCCTGCAATTTACAGAATTTTACTAACGCTTATTAGTTTTGCTATTTTATGGTGAGATAAGGAGACACTTTATTATAAATTTCATCTGTTATCAGCATGATGTTTTTAATATCATTTACCGATGCAAAAATGCCATGCTGCGTTCTATATTGCACAATGGCATTGGCAATATTATAGCGCAGATAAGGGTGCACTTTCAATTCATCAAGTGTAGCGTTATTGATGTTAAGTTTTTTTACATTGCTGCTGCCAATAACCAGCCTGCTTTTAATTTTTTGAAAAGTAGAATCTGGTAATCCATAAGTTTCTGCAACTTGCTCAGCTTTGTAAAAGCCGCCCAGTTTTTCTCTAAAAGCAATGATACGTGCTGCCAGTTTGCTCCCAATCCCCGGCAAAGCTATAAAGGCAGAAGTATCACCGTAGTTTATATCTACGGGTATAATAGTGTATTTGGGTTTTTCGTAAATGTTGTTTTTTGCTGATGGCGGATATTTATTATAATCTGCTGCAGGCTTATCTTGTATACGTACATAAGGCAAAAGTCTTTTCACTTCATCTGCATGCAGTCCCCATATTTTAGCAATATCTTCGGGTTTATAAAAGCGGCCTCCCTTGCTTGTATAATTGTGTATGGTATTGGCAGTTTTTTCCCTTATACCCAATCTCTTCCATTCATCAACAGATATCGTATTAGGATCAAAATAAAAAAGTTCGCCTTTGCTGGTGTTGCTGTAATAATTCTTTTCTGCTGGTTGATTATAATTATTATCCTCAGTATAATTTCGGGAAGTAAAGTCTTTGCTGCTATCTTGCTGCTTTAATTTGAGAGCTGATACCTCTTTTTCAAAGGCTGTATGGTCTTCAGCTTGGGGCTTATTGAATAGAGTGTACAAAAAAGGCATGCATGGGTAAATCATCATTATCATCACAACGCTGATAATACCTACCCGCTCTTTGCGTGTAAAGGATAAGTAGTTTTGCTGGTATTTTTTTTGGGCGGGCATCAGGCCATCAAGATAAACACCTAAGATAATTTATTTATGTGAAAAAAAACGTCAAAAAATATTTATTTCACAATATTTATTTAAAGAAAAATTGTATCTCATCATAAGCCAATTTAATTCCTAGGGGCAGGTCAGCATTTACATTTTGATGCCTGCCAAGCTGATGACTAATATGCGTGAAATAAGCTATTGGCACTTCAAGTTCATGTACCATCGCTACAGCTTCATCTAAAGTAAAATGAGAAATATGGCTTTCTTTACGAAGAGCATTTAATACCATTACTTCGCTTCCTTTTATTTTTTCTTTTTCTTCCGCATCAATTCTGTTGGCGTCGGTTATATAGGTAAACTTACCAAACCTGAAACCCAGTACCGGCATTTTTAAATGCCATACCAAAATGGGCACAACCGGTATATCGCCGATCATAAATGGATTTTCATCAATGGTATTTAAATTAAGATTAGGAAGGCCCGGATATTTTTTATCAGAAAAAGCGTAAGCAAATTCACGTTTTATTGCTTCTTCGGTTAATGAGTTGGCGTAAAGCTCCATGGGCTTTTGCTGAAAATAATTAAATGCCCTTACATCATCCAGTCCGGCAATATGATCTTTATGCGGATGCGTAAATAAAACGGCATCTAATTTTTTTACATTGGCCCGTAACATCTGGTATCTGAAATCGGGGGTAGTATCAACAACGATGGAAGTTCTTTCGCTTTCAACCAGAATACTGGAGCGTAACCGTGTATCTTTTTTATCGGAAGATGTACATACTTCGCAACTGCAGCCAATCATAGGCACACCGCTGCTTGTACCGGTACCCAGAAAAGTTATTTTTAATGGAGGAGTTTGCACCAGGCAAAATTAGGGAATTGGGAGTTAGGGATTAGGTTGAAAAGCTCAATAATTTAAGGAGATTAAGGAGTGGTAAAAGAAAAGCTGTTTATAATCATACTGCAAACCCAATTCCTAATTACAAATTAACAATTACTTACTACTGCCAACGCTCATAACTTCATCATACAGCTTCTGGCTTTCATGTGTAAGAGAATCAAAATTAATTTCCAGTTGTGGCATCAGGTCAATAAGGGCATTCATTCTGCCTTCTGTTTGAAAAAATTTATTGATAACAATAACTTTTCTATCCTGCAGAATGCAGTAACCTGTTTGAAAAGTTCCTCTTTCGTAACGGATAACATAACCGCAATCTTCGGCTATCTTTTCTATCTTATCTAAATTATGTTGTGTGTATTTCATAGCGCCTCAGCTTCAAAATGAGCTTTTAACTCTTTTATTTACATGCAACTTCAATTAATACAGTTACAATAAAAAAAAAGGTTTTCAACAAACGTTGATAAAAAAATCTGCGAAATCAATTACAATCAGATTAATCTGCGCTTTACTTGTTCGTCATCCTAATCACTGGCACAATCATCTCCTCTAAACTTATACCTCCATGCTGAAAAGTATTGCGGTAATAATTGGCAAAATGATTATAATTATTAGGGTAGCATAAATACAGATCTCCTTTTGCAAATATAAAAGAAGAATTTACATTGGGTACCGGCAAACCCGCTTCACGTGGGTCTCTAAAGGCCAGCACATCTTTAGGCTCGTAATTTAAATTACGGCCATGTTTGTAACGCAGGTTGGCGGTTGTTTGCTTATCGCCGATAACTTTTGCAGGCGTATTTACTCTAACACTTCCATGATCGGTTGCCACAATCATCGTTAATTTTTTATCGGCAATTTTTTTAAGTGCCTGGTGCAGCGGCGAATGGGTAAACCAGCTTTCGGTAATGCTGCGGTAACTGGTTTCATCGCTTGCCAGTTCTTTAAGCACTTCCATTTCGGTACGGGCATGGCTAAGCATATCCACAAAATTGTAAACAATCACATTAATATCATTGTCCAACATGTTGTGAATATTGTCAACTAATTTTTGCCCATCGTGGTTGTTGGTAATTTTTGTGTACGAATATTTTAAATCGCCCTTGCCCACACTTTTTAAATGCGCCTTAAAAAAATCTTCTTCAAACATATTTTTACCGCCATCCTCATCATCATTTTTCCATTGAATGGGAAATTTCTTTTCAATATCAACTGGCATCATACCGGCAAAAATGGCGTTACGTGCATACTGTGTGGCCGTAGGTAATATGGCGTAAAAAGTTTCTTCCTCATGTATGCGAAAGCTTTCTGCAAAAATGGGCTGTATCGTTTTCCATTGATCAAAACGTAAATTATCAATCAATACAAAAAATAACGGCACCCCTTTTTCTAAATGTGGCAGCACTTTAAACTTCATCAGGTTATGGCTCATTATAGGCGCATCTGCACTTTTAGGGTTTACCCAATCGGCGTAATTGCGACTGATGAATTTAAAAAACTCTGTATTCGCCTCTGTTTTTTGTGCCTGAAAAACTTCCTGCATTTCCGGACTGTCGCTTTTTTTCATCTCCAGTTCCCAATAAACCAGCTTGCGGTAAATTTCCATCCACTCATTATAATTGGGGTTGCTGTTTAGTGATGTAAACAAACTCCTGAACTGCTGCTGGTAAGCCGAAGTTGTTTTTTCGGCAACCAGCCTTTTATTATCAATTATCTTTTTGAGGCTCAGCCAAACCTGGTTAGGGTTAACAGGTTTAATTAAATAATCGCTAATCTGCGATCCTATCGCTTCATCCATTAAATTCTCCGCCTCATTCTTTGTAATTAAAACAACGGGTAAATTACTTTTCAATTCCTTAATCTGCTGCAGGGTTTGCAGACCGGTAATGCCCGGCATGGTTTCATCAAGCAGCACCACATCCACAATATTATCCTTCACATATTCAATGGCATCAAATCCATTGGTTTTGGTGTGCACTTCGTAGCCCTTGTTTTCTAAAAACATTACCTGCGATGTAAGGCTGTCAATTTCATCATCTACCCAAAGAATTTTTGCTACGTTCATGATTACTGTTATTTGTTATCTGTTATTTATTATTTGTTTTTCAAAAGGGCTGAAGCCGTTTGGGCTTTTGGTTTCAACTTTATCAATTCTAATCATCTTAATTGGCAACAGTTGTTTGTTAGTTTTTGCTTTTTTTCTGAAAAAGCAAAACTAACCACTCTTGTGCCGCATATCAATACTGTGCGAAGTTGAAGTATGAACTTTTATTTAAGCGAAGTAAAGATGGATTAAAAATGAGCAGTTTTAACTGTACTTACAAATTTAATTTTTTATACCAATGCTGAACCACTTTATTTAGCTTTGTGCATCTTTTAACAAATACAGGTGTTGCCGAAGGCATAACCACAAACAACAAACCACCAACAACAAACAGTTAATGCCTTTTAGAAAAATAATTAACGACCCCGTTTATGGTTTTATTACCGTTGATGATGAACTGATATACAGCGTTATTGCCCATCCTTACTTTCAGCGCCTGCGCCGCATTAACCAGATGGCTATGGCAAACCTGGTTTATCCCGGTGCGGTACATAGCAGGCTGCATCACGCTTTGGGGGCGTATCATTTAATGGGCAATGCCTTATCCGAACTTAAAAATAAAGGAACCGAAATAACTCCAGCCGAACAACAGGCTGCAAAAATTGCCATTCTTTTACACGATATTGGTCACGGCCCTTTTAGCCATGCGCTGGAGCATGTGCTTGTTGAAAGCCGCAAGCACGAAGAACTTTCTTTACTTATAATTGAAGAATTAAACAAACAGTTTAACGGTCAGTTGAATTTGGCTATTGAAATTTTTACAGACCGATATCACAAAAAATTTCTGTACCAGCTCATAAGCGGACAATTAGATGTGGACCGGTTAGATTACCTGACAAGAGATAGTTTTTTCTCCGGCGTAAATGAAGGTGTTATCGGTTACGATCGCATCATAAAAATGCTTACCGTACACAATGGCGAGCTGATGGTGGAAGAAAAATCTATTTACTCAATAGAAAAATTTTTAGTTGCCCGCCGCCTCATGTACTGGCAGGTTTACCTGCATAAAACCGTTTTATGTGCCGAGCAAATGCTCCAGCGCATTATTAAAAGAGCTAAACACATTAAGGCGGCTACGCAGCAACCGCTGCATAATTTTATTACCCAACCCATTCAAACAGTTACACTGGAAGAATTTTGTAATCTGGATGATTATGATGTAACGGCAGCCATAAAAGGCTGGTGCAAGCACACCGATAAAATTTTATCTTTTTTATGCAACGGAATTATTAACCGGCAACTGCTTAAAGTACAGTACTTTGGCAACCCGGTTGATGAACAATTACTTAAAACTAAATTGGCCGAAGCATCTGCCAAACTGGATTTAACGCCTGAAGAAGCAGCCTGGCTGGTATTTACCGGCGAAGTTACCAGCAGCACTTACAACCCCGATGATGAGCACATTCATATCCTGTTTAAAGATGGTAGCGTAAAAGATATTTCGGAAGTAGATAATGCACTGATCAATCAAAACCTGATGGGCAAGGTTAAAAAATATTACATTTGTTACCTAAGATGATAGTTATTGGTGAATGGTTAATTGTAAAAACCTGCCCAGCCATCAACTATTAACCATTAACAATTAACCAAATTATGCAATTCACCGCAGCACAAATAGCCATGATGATTAGTGGCAAAGTAGAAGGAAATGCAGATATAGCTGTTACTTCTTTTGGTAAAATTGAAGAAGCCCGGGAGGGCCAGCTTGCTTTTTTAGCCAATCCCAAATACGAAAAATTTTTATACAGCTCCCATGCTTCCATTATCATCATCAACGAAGCACAGGAAATAAAAGAGCCTGTTAGTGCAACCCTCATAAAAGTGCCTGATGCCTATTCTGCATTTGCTGTGCTTTTAGATAAATACCAGCAAATACAGCAGCAACAATTAAAAGGCATACAACAACCTGCTTATATTGATACAACTGCAAAAGTTGGCGACAATGTTTTTATAGGCGCTTTTGCCTACCTGGGCGAAAAAGTGATAGTTGCTGATGGTGCAAAAATTTACCCAAATGTATATTTAGGAAACAATGCGCAGGTAGGAGAAAACAGTATTATCCACCCCGGCGTAAAAATTTACCATGATTCCATCATTGGAAAAAACGTAATCATTCATGCCGGTGCAGTTATTGGCGGTGATGGATTTGGATTTGCACCCCAGGGTGACGGGAACATAAAAAAAGTGCCGCAAATTGGTAACGTAGTGATAGAAGACAACGTAGAGATAGGAGCCAATACAACAATAGACCGGGCTACTATCGGTTCAACAATTATTAAAAACGGAGCTAAAATTGATAACCTGGTACAAATAGCCCATAATGTAGAAGTTGGAACTAGTACACTAATTGCTGCACAAGCAGGTGTAAGTGGCAGTACAAAAATTGGCAATGGGGTAATAATTGGCGGACAGGCCGGGCTGGCCGGGCATCTTAGTATTGCAAATAATATGAAAATAAACGGGCAAAGCGGTGTAAACCGTTCCTTTAAAACAGAAGGCCTTATAATATCCGGAACCAATGCCTACGAATATACAAAAGCTATGAGAAGTATGGCTATTGCCCGAAATCTTCCCGAACTGGAAAAAAGAGTAACGGAACTGGAAAAGTTGCTGAAAGAAATGACGGAAAAAAGCAGCACATAATACAATCTTTATTTATCCTTTAGTGTGTAACGTCATCATAGCCTGGCAAACCAAACCTTTTATCTTCCCGTTTAAAGTAAACAGCAACTTAACATTTTCTTTAGCCTCTTACCTTAAAAATAAAATACCTTTGGCGCTTTATAAATTGAATTTAACAACATTACCATACCCCAAAAAGTAAATTTTTATTTTTGAATAGTTTCAAACTCAGCATATCATTTCTTACACTTATTTTTTTTGCAACCGTATCTTTTGGGCAACAAATTTCTTTTTCGGGCACTGTAATTGACGGGCATACCAAAGAGCCGGTAGCTTATGCATCGGTTTACTTTGCACGGTCTGGTGTAGGTAAAAGCACCGATAGCGCCGGCCAGTTTACTTTTGTACTCAACAATTTTAAACCTGATACTTTAATAGTAAGTTTTATTGGTTTTGAGCTTTATAAAATACCGGTTACTCAATTACAAAATAATTTAAACCTCAATATTGCGCTTGAAAGAGGAACCGCAAAAGGCGAAGTTGTTGTTAAAGCCAAGTGGAACCGTGGATTGTTTTTGTGGAAAAAAATAATGAGCAAAAAGAAGCAGTACAACCGGTACGACCTGGGCAACTTCAGCTACGAAGCATACAACAAACTGGAGATTGACATTAAAAATTTTAATGTAGATAAAGCCAAAAAGAATTTTTTGCTAAAAAACTATTCTTTCATTTTTGATAATATTGACAGCACCTCAGAAACTGCTCCTTTTTTACCTACTTACCTTATTGAAAGCTTAAGTGATTATGCCTATCAAAAAAATCCTAAAAAATTTTACGAGAATATTAAAGCCAGTAAAACCGTAGGTTTTAATAACGAAAGCTTTAGCAAACTGCTCGGCGTTATGGATCAAAACGTAAGCATTTACAGCAATTTTGTAAATGTAATAGACAAGGATTTTATCAGTCCCTTTAACGATAATGCCGATGCCTATTACATTTTTACAGTGCCCGATACCCAGGTAGTAAACGGAGGCAAACAATATCATTTTGTTTTTCGCCCAAAGCATGCGGGGCAAAATACTTTTGAAGGCGATGCATGGGTTACAGAAAAAACTTACCAGGTACGTAGAATATCTATGTATCTCGGTAAAGATGCCAACATCAATTATATTGACCGTATCAGTATTTTTCAGGAATATCTTCCCTTAAACGACTCGGTTATTTTTTTAAACCGCGATAAATTTTTTGCCGACTTTCGGGTGCTGGGCAAAAATTCGCTCACGCTTATTGGCCGCAAAACTACATCCTATAAAGACATTATCATCAACAGCGATTCTTTAACCACCGCTTTTAAAGAGCAGCGCATTCAGGAACTTGTAAAATCAGAAAAAGGGGTTGTAAAAAATAATGAAGCAGATTGGACAGAGCTGCGGCACGATACCTTATCAAAAAACGAAAAAGTAATTTACCAAACCATTGATAAGTTAAATGCTACGCCCAAGTTTAAAAAATTACAAACCAATTTAAGGTTTTTGGTTACCGGTTATAAATATGTAGGTAAGTTTGAAATTGGCCCATGGTTTAACTGGGTAAGCGCCGATACCGTGCAAGGCACCCGCCTGCGGTTTGACCTGGGCACCAACAATAAATTATTTAAAAATATTTATCTGCATACTTACCTGGCTTATGGTTTTAGAGATAAAAGATTTAAAGGCCAGGCCGAAGCTTTCTGGATTGTAAAAAGAGATCCAAAGTGGATACGGCTGCATATATCTTACCAAAACGATGTGGATAATGGCATTAACCAGCTTGGCGAAGTAAGCCAGGATAATATTTTTTCAATTGCGGTGCGGAAAAAAGGTACCAGCCGCAAATTCATCAACGTAAAAGATATAAGGTTTGATGGAGTAAGCGATTTGGGTAAAGGTTTTTCAACAGAGTTATTTGTATCGCACAGGCAATACACTCCATTAACTTTAAACCTGCCGCAGTTAAAAGATTTTTCAGTAAAAGATGGTACACCGCTCACTAATTTTGAAGTAGCTGTAAAATTACGTTTCGCTTATTTAGAAAGGTTTTTAAAAACAGATTACAACCGAATCTCCATCGGCACAAAATACCCGGTTGTTGAAGCTATGTTCAGCAAAGGCATTGCCGGTGTTTTTAACAGTGCTTACAACTACACAAAATATTCGCTGCTTATAAAAGATATGATGAAGATATCGCCCTATGGAGTTCTTTACTACAGGGTTTATGGCGGCAAAATTAATGGTACTTTGCCTTTCACAAATCTTGAGAATCATCCGGGTAACGATCTTCATTATTACAACCCGTTTGCCTTTAACCTCATGAACCGGTTTGAATATTTAAGCGATCAATATGCCGGCGTAAATGTGGAGCATAATATTGGTTCGGGATTGTTTCGTTTTCTTCCCATCACCCGTAAATTAAAATGGCGGCAGTTTTATACCGTAAAAACACTTTGGGGTTCGTTGAGCGAAAAAAATGAAGCTATGAATTATATTACTGATAGCAACGGCAATAAATTTGCTGCGTTTAAAAAATTAAACGGCAAAACATATATGGAAGTTGGTACCGGTATTGATAACATCTTCAAAGTCTTCCGGCTCGATTTTATCTGGCGGCTTTCACCTTCTACCACTTATGCCGGTACGCAAAACAAGTTTGGCATTTTCGGAAGCTTTCAGTTGCAGTTTTAACAACCCTTTCAGCTACATTTTGGGGTAAGTTCGCTGGCAGCATATTTTAAATATCTTTGCCAACAAAATTTAACCAAACACATGGATAAAAATTTCAATCCAGACAGGCAACATACATTAGTTAATGCAGTAAGTATATCAGGCACGGGCCTGCATTCGGGTATTAATGTAGATATGACCCTGAGGCCCGCCAACCCAGGTTTTGGTTACCAGTTTCAGCGTACAGATTTACCTGATATGCCCATTATAAAAGCAGATTGCGACCTTGTTACGGATACATCAAGAGGAACAACTTTAGAAAAAGGCGATTGCAAAGTTAGCACCGTTGAGCATATTCTGGCAGCGCTGGTTGGTATGGGTGTAGATAATTGCCTGATAGAATTGAACGGCCCCGAAATACCGATTATTGATGGCAGCAGCGAACCCTTTGTAGAAATAATTGAAAAAACCGGGGTGCTGGAGCAAGATGCTGCAAAAATTTGGTACACTATAGATACCAACATATCTTACTTTGACGACGTAAAGAAAGTTGAGATGACTGCTTTACCGGCAGTAAATTATCAGATAACAACGCTGATAGATTTTAACAGTCCGGTTTTGGGTACGCAACATGCTAGTTTGAAAACGATGAAAGATTTTCAGGTTGAAATTGCTCCCTGCCGCACTTTTTGTTTTTTACATGAGCTGGAAATGCTGTTGGATAATAATCTGGTAAAGGGCGGCGACATCAACAACGCCATTGTGGTGGTTGATAAACCGGTAACCGATGAAGAAATGAGCAGGCTGGCAAAAGCCTTTGGTAGAGCCAAAATAGAAGTAAAAAGTGAAGGGTACCTCAATAACCTGGAACTGCGTTTTTCAAACGAACCTGCACGCCATAAATTATTAGATGTAGTGGGAGATCTTGCTTTGATTGGCTACCCAATTAAAGCACATATTATTGCCAACCGCCCCGGCCACAGCAGCAATGTGGAGTTTGCTAAAAAAATAAAGCAATACATCAAAAAAAATAAACACACTAGGGACATACCCAATTACGATCCTAATCAACCGCCTATTTACACACAGGAGCAGATAGAAAAAACCCTGCCACACCGTTTTCCTTTTATAATGGTTGATAAGATTATTGAACTGACAGATACGCTTATAGTCGGTATAAAAAATGTTACGGTAAACGAATATTTTTTTCAGGGCCACTTTCCCGGAAACCCCGTAATGCCGGGTGTTTTACAAATTGAAGCATTGGCACAAACCGGCGGATTGCTTTGTATTAACGCCATGCCCGACGGACAATATGATACTTATTTTTTAAAAATTGATAACTGCAAATTCAAACAAAAAGTGGTGCCAGGCGATACCCTAATATTAAAAATGGAACTAAAAGAACCAATCCGCAGGGGAATATGTGTAATGAAAGGAAGCGTTTATGTAGGTAATAAATTATGTGCCGAAGCCGATTTAACTGCTCAATTGGTAAAAAGAAATTAGAACAAATGTGCTAATATGTAGGTTTGCTAATGTGCTAATTGAAAGCAATTGCTTACATTAGATTTTAATTACCGTGAAAATTGAAACGCAATTATTGAAAAATAACTTTAACCAACAAAAAATAATTAAAGCTATAAGGTGTATAACAGCACATTAGCAAATTATCACATTAACTATGATTCATCCCCATACGTACATTCATCCAAATGCTAATCTTGCTACTAATGTAAAGGTTGATCCCTTCAGTGTTATCCATCAAAATGTAGAAATTGGCGAAGGAACCTGGATAGGCAGCAATGTAACCATTATGGAAGGAGCAAGAATAGGTAAAAACTGCCGCATCTTTCCGGGCTCTGTAATTGCAGCTGTTCCACAAGATCTTAAATACGAGGGAGAGCATACCACAGTAGAAATCGGCGATAATACAACCATTCGTGAATTTGTAACCGTAAACCGCGGCAGTAAAGACAGGTGGACCACCAAAGTAGGCAACAATTGCCTCATCATGGCATACAGCCATATTGCCCACGACTGTATCGTTGGCAATAATTGCATATTAAGTAATAACACACAGGTTGCAGGCCACGTTACCATTGGCGATTATGCAATACTTGGCGGCATGTGTGCCGTACACCAATTTGTAGAAATTGGTCAACATTGTTTTATAAGTGGCGGATCGTTTTTTGGAAAAGATGTACCACCTTACATAAAAGCAGGCCGTACACCTTTAAGCTATGCCGGCGTTAATTCCGTTGGATTAAAACGAAGAGGTTTTTCGCTGGATAGGATAAATAAAATACTGGATATCTATCGCATTATTTACAACAAATCGCTCAACACATCGCAGGCGCTTAATTTTATTGAAGAAGAATTACCGGCAACTGATGAGCGTGATGAAATTGTAACATTTATAAGAGAAAGTGGCCGTGGAATAATTAAGCGGTTTACTAAAGGAAGTGCGGAGGATGAATAGGGGCCCCTCCTATCCTCCCCCAATGGGAGGGAAAAGGAGGAGATAGAAGCGAAGATTGTGTTGTTATTTTTTTGAGCCCGGCATCAAACCTTTAATCAAATTCATTGGCGTCGCAGTCTTTTACTTTATCTCTTTATTCAGCTTTCATGAAAGCGTAGAACAAAAATCAGCCCATAATCATGATACCTGTAGAATTGAACTCCCCACTCGAGTTCCCTCTCCTTGGGAGAGGGGTTGGGGTGAGGCTTTTAAACGTTGGCAAACGTTTTAACCGTGAGTGGATATTCCGCCACTGCAATTACACTTTTACTTCCACCAAAAGTTATGCTATCACGGGCCCCAACGGCTCCGGAAAATCAACCCTGCTGCAGGTTATAGCCGGTGCCACTTTACACAACGAAGGAACTGTTGAATACAACAACGGCCAACGAACCACCAGCAACGAA
>JANMBZ010000002.1:0-39069 GCA_031360765.1 Chitinophagaceae bacterium | reverse complement strand
TAGAACAGGGCCAGCAAGCCTTTCAGGCGGCACAGTTAAAAGGTATAAAAAGTAAATTTATTTTATTGCCCGATCAAAACCATTGGGTGCTTACCGCACAGGATGCATTGGTTTGGCAAAGGGAGTTTTATAAGTGGTTGGAGGAAACGTTGAAGTAATTTGCCACAGAAGCATGGAAACAAAGAAATCTATTTAATAGGATTTATTCGTCTTCTTCCCTTCCATAGTTTTTAATATAGCCGTTGTAAATTTTAGTATAGTACATGTAAACCTGAAGCAGCATTACTATTGCAAAAGATGCAAAGGAAATAAAAGCTAAAGCTTGCTGAAGTTGGCTAAAGTTAAATGTGGGATTTGGTGAAGAAGCAAACATACATGATAACAAAAAAAATAAAAAAGTAGCCATACCCAAAATGCGCAGCTTTACTATACTCCTTTTCATATCTTTAAGTTTTACATAAAGTTAGTGAATTATATAATACAATCAATGCGCAAAATCAACCTCAAAATTTCCTTTAATCCTTTCAATAGATGGATTAAAATATCCGAATTTTAAATTGGGGAATTCTTCCCGTATCAGTTCCATCATCTGCTTTACGCCCATACATTCGCCTGTATCGGCAACTCCAATCTTTCCCAAATACCAATCGGGGTCAATATTAAAATTGCGCCATTGTATCATGCAGAGATCGGTTTCTTTAATAAGTTTTCTTAGGGCTTCGTATTCTTCAATACTGTCCGTCATACCGGGAAAAACAAAGTAGTTGATGCTCGTCCACCCACCATAACTACGCATCACTTTCAAGCTCTCTATCAGGTCTTCAAACTCGTAGTTGTTAGGCAGATAATAGGAAGTGTAAATATTTTTACGTGCTGAGTTTGTACTTACCCTGATGCTGTTTAAACCCACTTCGCACAAGGCTTTTACAGCTTTGGGCATGCTGCCGTTTGAATTAATATTGATGCTTCCTTTATCGGTATGTTTTCTTATTTCGATGATTGATTGGCGGATGGTTTCCCACATCAATAATGGTTCGCCCTCGCAACCTTGCCCAAAGCTAATAATCGGAAAAGGTGCTGTTTCTAAATGGGGAACGGTAAATTCTACAATCTCTTCGGCAGTTGGTTTAAAAGTAAGCCTGTCTTGTGTGCTTATGATTGTTTCCTCTTCTGGCTGAAAAGAAATACAGCCAATACAATTTGCATTGCATGCCGGCGAAACGGGCACCGGGCACTCCCACCTTCCTATTGCTAAGTTTCTTGCAGCAGGGCAAGTATATGTCATGCAGCAATTTTCCATTAAATGTTTTATCAATCGGTTGTGTGGGTAAGCTTCCAGTAAATTCTTTGTTCCGCTCTCAATCATCTCTTCTACATAGCCTTCACTTTCCTGTCTGATGTCCTGCTCAATACGCACAGCGGGCACGTACATTTTTTCATCAAACCATGCAGCAGCCGTGTAACAAAATAAAGGTAATGTTGGGGCATCTTTTTCAGTTTCGTATGCGGCCATATACAGGCCCGTATGTGCAGGTGGAATGAAGGCCGCCACCGCCCAGCCTTTATCGCAAAGCCGCATGGTACCGGTTTCCACATCAATACCAATTCCTTTGCGGCCCGGTAGTTCGTATAAATTTCCGCCGGTAGGTAATTCAATCCATTCATCAACAGGCACGGGCATTGCATCCCAGCCACTGCGGCCGGTTGCATAAAGCGAAGTATCTTCAAAAATATTTCCCTCGCCGTCGGAGTAAAGTATGTATGGACTTTGTGTGAGCATTTTTAATTAAAATTTGATTTGTTAAACTGAGCTTACATCGGGCGGGTAAATAACCGAATGCACCGGTTTCGACAAGCTCAACCTGACATTTTTTATACGCTATTGGCAGCAGACATTTGCATGTTACAAAACTGGTTAAATTCAGTTTCATCAACCATCCTGCTACTCTCCACTATTTCAACCTGAATTATTTTATTCGTTTTAAAATCTATCGTTAATAAATTGTCTTTTAAAATTACATTTTCCATACCGGCCCAAGGGAAAATAACTGTTTTAAAAACCCTTGTCAGGTGTACACCTTCATCATTAAAAAGCACCGTGGTATTTTTACCTTTTACCATAGTTACAATTATATACACGGCTGCAAAAATAATAGCGGCAATTACTCCCACCTGCTGAAACCAGAAATTTGCATACAATAAAGCCATAGTTAAACTAAAAAATTCCAGTGCTTTGCTGTGCTTTCGGTAGAAGTAATAAATGGTGCTTACAATAAGGTAAAACCCGATTAATATACCTATGCTTATTTTTACTTTGTTATCATTTGTATTTAATGTAAACATTGCTGCGGCGATGTGCAGAAAAAATAAAAACCAGGTAAACAGTTTGTATGCCCTTTGATTATTATCTTTTAAAGTAAAGCTATATTTCATTAAGCAGGATTTGCGGCAACCAGTAAATTACACAATTTAAACAAACACCTTGCACCCACATTTTCATCCCACTCATCATGGCTTACGCCTACTTCATTCAGATCGAAGCCAATAAATTTACGACCACTCTGTACCAGCCTTTTAAAAATATAAAAAACCTGTTCGGTCTCAAAGCCGCCCTGCACGGGAGTTCCGGTGTGTGGGCATAATTTCGGATCAAGGCCATCAATATCAAAACTTATAAATACTTTTTCGGGCAAATGGCTGATTATTTCATCAACAATCTGTTTCCATAGCTCTCCCTCGTATTGGCGTTCTTTAATGTTTTTATCAAAATAAGTAACCACTCGGCCATCGCTGGCATTAATATAATCAACTTCCTCTTCGCAATAATCACGTATTCCAACCTGTACCAGTTTTGTAAGTTGCGTTATTTCTTCCAGCGCATTATACATGATGGATGCATGAGAATATTTAAAACCTTCATATCCTTTTCGTAAATCGCAGTGAGCATCAATTTGTAAAATACCAAAGTCGCCATGCTTTTCGGCTATTGCTTTAAAAAAGCCAAGCGGTGTGCTATGGTCTCCACCTAATAAAGCAACTAATTTGCCTGCATCGAGCAAAGCTTTTGAACGTTCAAAAACCCAGTTGTTTAAGAATATACTTCCTTCGTTAATCTCTTTCAGAGATTTGCACATGAATTTGTTATCCGCCACCACTTCTGCATGAGAAATATAGTTGATAAGCAGTTCGGCTTCCTTACGCAGATAATCGCTTTTCATCAGCACTTTTTTATCCGTTGGCTGCATATAAAAACCCTGCTTCCATCCGTCTTTTACATCGGGGTCAAACAGATCAACCTGCAGGCTTGAATTAAACACATGCTCCGGAGCCCTTGCTGTACCTGCATTGTAGCTTACTGTAACCTCCCAGGGAACAGGGAGTATAATCAGTCTTGCATCTTCTTCTGAAAAAGGTAAACCAAAAATATTATTATCAGGGTTACCAACCGAGTTGGGATCAAAGTTCGAAAGATCAGTCATCACTTTTATTTAATTAAACAGGCTTGGCAGGTTTTGCCAAATTAAAAAAACCGGGCAAAGATAATACAGTTTTAGGTTTATAGGTTACGTGTTTTAGTGGATTTGGGTATTATTAATTTTACAGATTATCCCTCTAAACTTACGGGAACTGATACAAATCATTAAAGAACATGATCAATTAGTTACACAAAATGAAAAGAAAAACTTCATTTAAGTTACATTTGCAGTGAAATTTTTACCATGAAAAAAACACATATTATTTTTCTTGTTGCCATTGCTGCTTTAATTGTTGGGTTGATTGTTTTTTCGGCAGGAGATTTTTCAACCTACGAAACCATCAAATCGGCACAAAACAAGCAGGGCACTTTTGTACACCTGATTGCAAAGCTTGATAAAACAGAACCTATTGAATACGATGCCATAAACAATCCCAATTACCTAAGTTTTTATGCGGTTGACAGCCTGGGCGGAAAAACTAAAGTTGTTTTTCACAACAGCAAGCCAGCCGACCTTGAGAAAAGCGAACGTATTGTAATGAAGGGAGCCATGAAGGGAGATCATTTTGAATGCAAAGATATCTTACTTAAATGCCCCAGTAAATATAAAGACGACAAAAAGCAATTGGAAAAAACAATCACAAACCAACAGGACTCTACATACTAATAATTACTTTGAATGGAATTTGAAGGCGAACATTTATTACCAGGGCAAATAGGACATTTCTTTGTACTTCTTGCTTTTACTGCATCTATTATCTCAACAATCGCTTATTTTACTGCAGGCAGAAAAACAGATTTAACCGAAAAAAAATCGTGGCTGAATTTTGCAAGAGTTGCTTTTATTACGCAGCTCATTTCTGCCATAATTATTTTCGTTGCCATCTTTTACATTTGTGCCAATCATTATTTTGAGTACATGTATGCTTACAAACATGCATCTAAAGAGTTGGAGCCAAAGTACCTGCTGGCTTGCATTTGGGAAGGACAGGAAGGCAGTTTTTTATTGTGGACATGCTGGCATAGTATCCTTGGCATCTTCATCATACTTAAATCAAAAGAATGGGAAGCACCGGTTATGACGGTGATAAGTTTTGCCCAGTTTTTTTTACTGATGATGCTGATAGGCATTTATGTTGGTGATGTAAGGTTGGGTAGCAGCCCGTTTACATTAACACGTAACGAAATTGCCGGCCCAATTTTTAGTCAAGCCAATTATTTAAGTTTTATTAAAGATGGTATAGGGCTTAATGTGTTGTTACGCAACTACTGGATGGTAATTCATCCACCTATATTATTTTTAGGTTTCGCCTCAACTATAATTCCATTTGCATATGCTTATGCAGGCATACAAACCAAACGCTTTGGCGATTGGGTTACACCTGCCCTGCCGTGGGCCTTGTTTTGTGCCTGCGTATTGGGCGTTGGCATTATGATGGGTGGCAAATGGGCTTACGAATCCTTATCGTTTGGTGGCTATTGGGCTTGGGATCCGGTAGAGAATGCATCGCTGGTACCCTGGCTTATTATAATTGCCGGGTTGCATACTATGGTGATTTTTAAAGCTACGGGCCACTCATTAAAGGCCAGTTATCTTTTTGCTTTTCTTACATTTATTTTTATCCTGTACTCAACTTTTTTAACCCGTACCGGTATTTTAGGCGATACATCGGTACATGCTTTTACCGATGCAGGCAAGGCTATCAATGTAATGATACTACTGTTTCTTGCTGCATTTACTTTACCATCGCTCATTTTGTTTTTAGTGCATTCAAAAAAAATGCCGGCAATTCATAAAGAAGAAAGCACCAACTCTCGTGAGTTCTGGATGTTTATCGGTTCTCTGGTTTTCTTTCTGGCAGCCATGTTCATCATTGCCAAAACATCAGTACCGGTTTACAATAAAATTTTTGGCACCAAAATAGCGCAACCAGAGGATGTTGAATTCTCTTACAACAAAGTAATAGTACTGGTTGCAATCATCATTGGTTTATTGAGTGCTGTTACGCAATATTTTAAATATAAAAAAACAGATCCGTCTTATATTTTAAAAAAGATTGTAGTGCCAACCGTAATTGCAGCAATCGTTACTGCACTACTGGCTATTTTTTATCCGCTTACTTATTATAAAGGTGGTGCAGGTTTTTTAGGTGCGGTTTACGTGGCTTTTTTTGCAACTATATATTCAGTAATTTCCAATGCCGCCTATATCTGGAGCGGATTGAACGGAAAACTAAAAGCTGCCGGCGGCTCTATTGCTCACATAGGTTTTGCATTGATGATTGCTGGTATTTTAATTTCATCGAGCAACAAAAAAGTTATAAGCAACAGCAGTGCAAATGGTATCAACCTACAGATTTCGGGTAAAGACCCAATGACGAAACAGACCGATAATCCATTGGAAAATCTTACCCTTATACGAGAAGTGCCTGCAACCATGGGTGCTTATGAGGTTACTTACCTGCGTGATTCTTTTGGCAACGAAAAAGGAAGACGTTTTTATGAATTGCTTTTTCAGCGTAAAGATAAAGACAGTAAAAAAGTGCTGGAGCAATTTACTTTATGGCCCGATGTGTATATTATGAAGGATAACAACATGAGCAGTAATCCCGATACAAAATCTTATTTGGGTAAAGATGTATTTACTTATATTTCTTATGCAATAAATAACGATAAAAAAGCAGAAGATACGGCACAATTTAAAATAAAGGAAATGGCTGAAGGTGATACCGCTTTTTACAGCAACGGCATCATCATTTTAAATAGTGTTGTTAAAAACCCTGATAACGGAAAATATCATTTTAAACCTACAGATGCTGCACTGATGGCAGATATTACGCTCATCAGTAAAGATAGTATGCATTACAAAGCATCTCCGTTAATACAAATTGACAGCCTGGGCGTTAACCAGGTTGATGATACCGTGTATGCACAAAATATGTATGTAAAATTTGCCGGTGTTACCGATACAAAAAAAATAAAAATCGGCATCAAAGAATCGGATAAACTGATTGAATACGTAACACTAAAGGCTTACGTTTTTCCTTACATCAATTTAGTGTGGCTTGGGTTGATAATTATGGCACTGGGTATTATAATGAGTGCAGTTAAAAGAGCTAAACTTTCCGTTTGGGGTGCTGCTTTGGCTTTAGTTTTTGCCGCAACCGGGCTATTCTATATGTTTCTTTTAGCAAATTAGAATCGCAATCGACCTGCAATTGCCTCACTACTTTTTCAACTTTACTATCAGCATCATTGTAAACAAAATTTCTATCGAAAAATTTTTGCAATAAGGCTGAGTCTTTTAAAAGAGAATCAACCATTTTTGGAACCTGGTAAACCATTAATGTATCGCATTGTTTTTTTATGGCGGCATTGGCAGAGTCTATTCTTGCTTCAGAAACTGAATCTTTCAAACGCTGAATTTCAAATTCGTAAGGTTTATTATCGGGTACGGAGCATGCCCAAAACATGATAATAACACAATAAAAGCTAAATTTTAAGGTTACCTTAAGCATCATAATGATATAAATAGTAGTCTAATTTGTAAATTTACAGCATGCTGAGGGCGATGCAACAAAAATATCATTTTAAAAAATTTATAATACTCCTGGTAATTTTTATTGCCTTCAAAAGTGCTGTGCATGCCCAAAACGGTGGTTATGATACACTGAAAACCTATGCGGTAATTTATGGGGGTGATACTATTGAAGCCAAAACATTGTATGCTGTTGATGTTTTGGCAAAAATCTCAAATGCCAATAAGGAAATGCGTACAAAGATGACGAGATTACGCAATGCCATCATTGTAACTTATCCCTATGCCATACGATCGGGTTTAATATTGAATGATATGAATGCAAAGCTGGAGGGCATTACCGATAAATCTAAAAGAAAAGATTACATCAAATCCAGAGAAAAGGAATTGAAGAAAGAATTTACAGATCCACTCACTAACTTATCTATTTACCAGGGCAGGGTGTTAATGAAACTTATCAACCGCCAGACCGGCAACAACTGTTACGATATAATAAAAGAATACAAAGGCGGTTTAACAGCCCGCTTTTACCAGACTGTTGCTTTTTTCTTCAGCAGCAACCTGAAACAGGAATATGAACCGGGTGGTGATGATCGTGAAATTGAAATGATTTTAAAAGAAGTTTGCCGCTCTTATGGATTTGATTATGGCGTTCATCGTACGCAGATGTAATGGTTAAAAATCTGTTTTCAACTCCGAGGTTTTTTATAATCGAAATAAACATTTTTACTTCAAAAATGTTATAATTCTTCACTTTATCCTTATTTGTGTTAATAAGCACCCAAATCATTGTATTGTAATATCAATACTACAAATATTTTGATGAAAATAAAGTAAATTGCACCCAGAAATTTATTCAAGAAGCATGAAGTTAGATATACTGGCGTTTGGTGTTCATCCGGATGATGTGGAATTGAGTTGTGCAGGTGTTTTACTCATTGAAAAAAAGAACGGAAAAAACACTGGTATAATTGATTTAACGGCTGGAGAATTGGGTACAAGAGGTTCAGGAGAAATTAGAAAAGAGGAAGCAGCAGCAGCAGCAAAAATTCTGGAGCTTGATGTAAGAGAAAATTTAGAAATGGCAGATGGTTTTTTGCAGAATGATGAAGCACACCAGCGAAAAATAATTACAAGCATAAGAAAATATCAACCGGAAATTATTTTGTGTAATGCACCGGAAGACAGGCATCCCGATCATGGCAAATCATCAAAGTTGGTAGCTGATGCCGCTTTTCTTTCGGGGTTGATGAAAATAGAAACACAAGTGGATAGAGTATTACAACCGGCCTGGAGACCAAAATATGTTTTCAGGTATATCCAGGATCGTTTTTTACAACCTGATTTTGTAATTGATATCAGCGATGTGTTTGAGCAAAAGGTAGAAGCAATACGAGCATATAAAACACAGTTTGCCGGGGGCAGTGCAGATGAACCGCAAACTTATATATCAACACCTGAGTTTTTAGAAAGTGTTATTTACAGGCACAAATGGTTTGGTAAAATGATAGGGGTAAAATATGCAGAAGGATTTATTACAGAAAAAATGATCGGATTAAAAAATTTCGATTCAATTATAAAAGAAAATACTTAAAAAAAAATCAAAATATTCTTTATGGCAACGCCTAAATTTAAAAATGTACAAGGCTCTAACTTTCATCAGGAGCTTAAAAAAAGAGTTAGTAATTATTTTGCAGAATCTAAAACGCCTTCTCATGGCGATTTCAGCCTTTATTTTAAAGCAGTTTTATTATGGTCACTTTATGTGATGTTGTATGTACACGTAATGTTTTTTACACCCCAAAACTGGATTGCCATACTGGAGTGTTTTGTAATGGGTGGATTGACAGCTGCTATTGGTTTTAATGTAATGCATGATGGCGGCCATGGTAGTTTCAGCAAAAGTAAAATATGGAATAAGATTGCAGCATTTTCTGTAAATGCCTTGGGTGCAAGCGGCATTATGTGGAACAACAAGCATAATATTATACACCACACTTACACCAATATTGATGGTGTTGATGATGATATTGAAATTAAGCCATTACTGAGAATGTGTACTACTCAGAAGAAATATTTCATACATCGTTTTCAGCATATTTATGTTTGGTTTTTGTATACCTTACTATTAATAGTTTGGGTTTTTTTAACCGATTACACAAAATATTTCAAGAAAAAAGTGGGTTCGGTATCCATCAAAAAAATGAGTGCTTTTGAGCATGTTGCTTTTTGGATTGCCAAAGCAGGATATGCATTTATGATGATTGTGTTGCCTATCATGTTACTGGGATTTGTAAAATGGATAATTGGCTTTTTGGTGATTGCCATGTTTGCAGGCTTTGTTTTAAGTATTGTATTTCAACTGGCACATACGGTAGAAGAAACTTCTTTCCCCGTGCCCGATGCAGATATCAATACCATTGAAAACGAGTGGGCTATTCACCAGATAGAAACAACCGCAAATTTTGCCACAAAAAATAAATTAATTTCCTGGTTGGTTGGCGGGTTGAATTTTCAGATCGAACATCACCTGTTTCCAAAAATTTCTCATATCCACTACCCTGCTATCAGCAAAATAATTAAAAAAACCTGCGAAGAGTATGGTGTAAAATATATCGAATTCAGAAGAATGAGACATGCTATTGTTTCGCATACACTTCATTTAAAAAATATGGGCAGAGCTTAATACTTTTGGTGAGAAGTTGTTTTGCGGTCACTCACCACCAAAATTACCAGGCCTTTTTATTATTTACATTTACAGTTAAATAATAAAAAGGCTTTTTTTATTTCATCACTTTTAAATGCAAAAATAATGTCGGCAAAAACATGGTTGGATAAACATAAGGAAACATTAACGCCCGGACAACGAATTGCGGATGCGGTAGCAACAGGTATGGGCTCGTGGAAGTTTATTATATGGCAAACTATTTTTGTTATTATATGGATGACCTTAAATGTTGTTGGCTTTATCCGGCATTGGGATGTATATCCGTTCATATTGCTGAATCTTATTTTTTCTACACAGGCTGCTTATGCAGCACCCATCATCATGATGGCGCAAAACAGGCAGAGCGAAAGAGACAGGTTGCAGGCGCAGGCTGATTATGATACCAACCTGGAAGCTAAAAAAGAAATTGAAGCATTGCAACTTCAACTCAACAAAATTGAAACTGAAAAATTAGATAAGATAATGGCGATGCTGGAAGAAATGAAGAGAAGTAAGTAGTCATTTAGTATTAGTTATTGTTGTAAGCAAATGACTATTTTAATGCCGGTTCTTTTCGTAAATTTGCACTTCAAATAAAAAATAATGAGCGAAGAAAATCCAAGGGATGCTTTACAAAGCCTCAACTTTATTGAGGAAATTATTGAAGAAGACCTGAAGAATGGAAAATATAAATCCCTCCTTACCCGTTTTCCACCCGAGCCAAATGGCTATCTGCATATTGGCCATGCAAAATCCATTTGCCTCAATTTTGGACTGGGCATTAAATATGGCGGCAAAACAAATCTGCGTTTTGATGATACCAACCCGGTGACTGAAGAAACAGAATATGTTGACAGCATTAAAGAAGATATTAAATGGCTTGGCTTTAACTGGGCAGAGGAATTATATACCTCTGATTATTTTGATACACTCTATAACTATGCACTTGATCTTATAAACAAAGGTCTTGCTTATGTAGATGACTCATCCGCCGAAGAAATTGCTGCCATGAAAGGCACGCCTACCGAACCGGGAAAAGATAACCAATACCGCAGCAGAACCATTGAAGAAAACCTTATCTTATTTACCGATATGAAAGCCGGTAAATACAAAGATGGCGAAAAAGTATTGCGGGCTAAAATTGATATGCAGCATAACAATATGCTCATGAGAGATCCGATCATTTACCGCATAAAACATGCACACCATCACCGCAGCGGTGATAAGTGGTGTATTTACCCGATGTACGATTTTGCACACGGGCAAAGCGACAGCATTGAAAATATTACGCATTCTATCTGCACATTAGAATTTATACCGCATAGAGAATTATACGACTGGCTGATTGAGAAACTCGAAATTTTTCCATCCCATCAATACGAATTTGCCAGGCTGAGCATGACTTACACTGTGATGAGCAAAAGAAAATTGCTGCAACTGGTAAATGAAAAACACGTTAACGGCTGGGATGATCCACGTATGCCTACGTTAAGTGCATTCCGCCGCAAAGGTTATACACCCGAAAGCATACGCACATTCTGCGAAAAAATCGGCGTAGCAAAAAGAGAAAATTTTATTGATCTTAGTTTACTGGAATTTTGCTTACGTGAAGATTTAAATACAAAAGCTTTAAGGGTTATGGCAGTGCTTGATCCTGTAAAACTCATTATTGATAATTATGAAGATGATAGAGTTGAAGAATTAGAAAGTGATAACGGACCCGATGAAACTTTAGGTAAAAGAATGCTGCCTTTCAGCAAAGAATTATGGATAGAGCGTGAAGATTTTATGGAAGAGCCTGCAAAGAAATGGTTCCGACTGGCACCTGGTGCGATGGTGCGTTTAAAGAGTGCTTACATAGTTAAATGCGAAAGTTTTGTAAAAGATATTGATGGAAATGTTACCGAAATTCATTGCACTTATATCCCCGAAAGCAAGAGTGGCAGTGATACCAGCGGCATTAGCGTAAAAGGAACCATTCATTGGGTATGTGCTGCACATGCAGTACATGCGGAGGTTCGCCTGTACGATCGGTTATTTACGGTTGAAAATCCACTGGGTGAGGAAGGCGATTTTAAAGATACCATCAACCCAAATTCTTTACAAATAATTACCAATGCAGTTGTTGAACCTTCATTAAAGGATGCAACCTTACAAAACCGTTATCAGTTTATACGCAAAGGATATTTCTGCCTTGATAAAGATTCAACAAGCTATAAACTTGTATTTAACCGAACAGTTACTTTAAAAGATGCCTGGGCAAAAGAGGTGAAGAAAAATTAAAAGAAAATATTTTACTGTCAGCTTTTAGCTGACAGTTTTTTTATCAGAAAGATTTACGTTGGGAAATACAGAAGCAAGGAGCATAATTAATGCACTACCCAGCATCAGGTACAAACCAAACAATTTTTGTGGACAGTAATTGTTATAGCAAGATGCAAAAAGTGTGAATGTTTTAATGGCATAAGCCACTGTAAAAGCACAAATAAAAAGATTGGTTCGTTTTGCCCAAACTTTAGGAACCAACATGCAGGTTAGCACCAGCACAGCAAAATAAATCAAAAACTTACCAGGTTTACCATATCTCTCCTGGTAATTATAAAAACCGGTAAAAGTCTGGTTAATATCTGCATGATAGGTCCACGATAAAAAACAACTGCCAATTAAAGCCACGCAGGCTGCAATGCCCATCCAGTGAAGATATTTTACTGCCATATATTTAGATAAGAGATCAAAGATAAAATAATAAGCCTCATTGCAATTAACAAAAACGCTGTAACTTTTGTTGTTACAGCGTTTTACTTTTTTGAGAGGTCCCGACCGGATTCGAACCGGTGTAGAAGCTTTTGCAGAGCTTTGCCTAGCCACTCGGCTACAGGACCGAAATAAAATTAAAAATGAAGAATTATGAATTAAGAATGAAAACTATTCTTCATTTCATTTTTTACAAGTGCAAAAATAGGGTAATTTTAAAGAAAATTGCAAAACTGCAATTCTTAAATAAAAAATATGAGCCGTATAGCAGAATCTGAATTGATCATCAACGACCGTGGAGCAGTGTATCATCTAAATTGCAGTCCCGAGGAAATTGCATCCACCATCATTACTGTTGGCGACCCCGACCGAGTAGGCGAGGTAAGCAAACATTTTGATAAAATTGAATTTCAAAACAAACACCGCGAATTTGTAACCCATACCGGTTATATTGGCCAAAAAAGAATCAGTTGCGTAAGTACCGGCATTGGACCTGATAATATTGATATTGTTTTAAACGAACTGGATGCATTGGCTAATATTAATTTTGAAACCAGGTTGATAAAAGAAAATATTACATGCCTTAATATTATTCGTTTTGGCACATCGGGCTCTTTGCAAAAAGATATACCGGTTGATAGTTTTGTTGCAAGCACACATGGCCTGGGTTTAGATAACCTGATGCATTTTTACAGGCAGGAAAATAATGAAGAGGAAAACCAAATTATACAGGCATTCAGCACCCACACACAATTAAATTCCGGCAAAATTTCGCCGTATATCAATATGGCAAGTGCAGCGTTTTTAAAACACTTTACCAATAATTATCACCAGGGCATTACAGTAACCTGCCCGGGCTTTTATGGCCCGCAAGGCCGCATACTTAGGCTGGGCCTTGGTTACCCGATGTTGATTGATAACCTTACCAATTTTCAGTTTGGAAATAACCGCATCACTAATTTTGAGATGGAAACTTCGGCCATTTATGGTTTGGGAAATGCGCTTGGCCATCACTGCCTGAGCCTAAGTGCAATAGTTGCCAACCGCATCAGCAAAGAATTTTCTAAAGATGGTGCGATGGCGGTGGAAAATTTAATTAACCAATCTTTACAAATAATATCAGAGTCAAGTATTTAAAATGAAAGTAGAATTTTATAAATACCAGGGAACAGGAAATGATTTTGTCATCCTGGAAAACAGGAATCATCAGTATGATCATCTTACCCAAAAACAAGTAAAACAAATATGCAACCGCAGGTTTGGTATTGGTGGTGATGGCCTGATGCTGCTGAACAAACACCCTGAACTGGATTTTGAAATGAAATATTATAATGCTGATGGCAACGAAAGCAGCATGTGCGGCAATGGTGGCCGCTGCCTGTTGCAGTTTGCAAAAAACCAGGGCATGCACAAAAGTATGTATCAGTTTATGGCCACAGATGGAATACATGAAGCCGAAATTGATATGCACAATATTGTTCGTTTAAAAATGAAGGATGTAGATAAGGTTGATTATCATTCGGGCTATGCAATACTAAACACTGGTTCGCCTCACTTCGTAAAATTTGCAACCAATGTTGAAGATATAGATGTGGTACAAACAGGTCATGAAATACGCTACAGCAAAACCTTTGCGGCAGAAGGCATTAATGTAAATTTTGTGGAAACAACCGATGAAGATGGGATTTTTGTACGTACTTATGAACGCGGTGTAGAAGACGAAACGCTGAGTTGCGGCACCGGTGTAACTGCATCTGCACTGATGAATGCGCACAACGAAAAAGGTTTTAACCGTGTAGAAGTGAAAACACCGGGCGGCCACTTAAGTGTTGAGTTTAATAAGATTGACGATGAGCATTTTGATAATATCTGGTTATGCGGCCCTGCCGAATTCGTTTACAAAGGAGAAATTGAGATATGACAAAAACAGAAATAATAACTGCTGCTGAAAATAGTTTTAACCAACTTTCGCAAACCTGTTTGAGCATTGACGAATCTTTACTTTTTAAAAGGCCAGAAAATAAATGGTCGGCGGCAGAGAATGTAAAGCACCTCATCATATCAACCAACATGACAACATTGGCATACAGGCTCCCAAAATTTATAGTGAGATTTATTGGCGGAAGACCAAACAGGGCTTCACGTACTTATGAAGAGTTGAAGGACAAATACTATAAAAAGCTTGCTGATGGTGCAACAGCCAGTGCACGCTTTGTGCCAAAACCGATCGAAATTAAATATGGCAAACAGAAACTGATGGATAAATGGCAAAAATCAACTGCAGGTTTTATTAAAGCATTAACTAAAAACACAACAGAAAAAGAGCTGGATAATTACCTCGCAAGACATCCGTTACTTGGGCGTATTACTTTAAGAGAACTTTGCTATTTTACAATCTTTCATACAGAACATCATTTACTGGCTATTAATAAAATCAGCACAAATCAATGATTCAATATTTTAAAAATACCGACAGACAAACCATTGCCATTGACAAAGCGGCTGAAGCGGTTTGGGTTAATGTGTTGCCGCCACTTAAACAGGAAGAGTTTACTGAGTTGAGCGAAACCATGGACATACCCATTGACTTTTTAAAAGATTCACTGGATATTGATGAACGCAGCCGTTACGAAATTGAAGATGATGTAAAACTGATTGTAATAAAAACGCCGACAGAAAATAATTCATTCAACCTGAGTGATGCTTTTTATATTACCATACCCATCTGTATTATTCTTACCCATAACCAGATTGTTACCGTTAATTCATTTGAGAATGAAGCGATCAAAAAATTCCTGAACACTTTTCAGCACCGCAACCCCGATAGGATGAATATGATGGTGCTTAAAATATTTGAAAAAGTAACCACTAATTTTCAGGATTACCTTAAAGAAATAAATACACGCCGCAACAGTCTGGAGCAAAAACTGTACGATAGCAACCGAAATGAAGAATTACTGCAACTGATGCGTATTCAAAAAAGTTTTGTGTATTTTATTACCGCATTACGAAGTAACGAACTGCTGATGATGAAAATAAGCCGAACCAATATTTTAAAATTAAAAGAAGAAGAAAGAGATTTTCTGGAAGATCTGATTGTTGAAACATCGCAGGCGCTTGAAATGGCAAACACCTATACAAACATCCTCAACAGCACGCTGGATGCCTTTGCCAGCATCATCAGCAATAATCAAAATGATGTTTTAAAACGTCTTACCACACTCACAATTTTTCTAAGTGTGCCGGTTTTAATTGCCAGTATTTATGGTATGAATGTTCCAATTCCATATAAAGATAGTCATATGGCTTTTTGGCTACCGGTTATACTTTCAATAATTATTCTTGGTTTTGTTATTTGGAATTATGCAAAACGTTACAGAAAATGATAAGCATGTTCAACATAAGGGTTTATGGTATTTTAATAAATGAAAGGCGGCAGGTTTTGGTAAGCGATGAATTTATACGGGGTGCATACATCACCAAATTCCCAGGTGGTGGTTTAGAATTTGGCGAAGGTACCCGGGAATGCCTGGCAAGAGAATTTATGGAAGAAATGCAATTAAAAGTAAAAGTTACAGATCATATTTACACCACCGATTTTTATCAGCAAAGTGCTTTTAATGCTGCACACCAGATCATCTCTATATATTATTTTGCCGAAGCATTGGAACCGATTACTGCTCCCCTGCGCAGCAAGCCTTTTGATTTTGATGCACAGCAAATGAAAATGTATGATGAAACGGGTGAAACAGAAACTTTTAGGTTTATAGATTGGGATGCTTTTTCGGAAGAGACGGTGAGTTTACCCATTGATAAGATTGTAGCCAACATGATAAAACAGAAACAATGATTACAGCAGGAAATTTCTTTGAGCAGGATCATGTTCTTGAAAATGAACGTGCCAGGCTGGAACCACTTACTGAAAAACATTTTGAACTTTTATTACCAATTGCCATGCAAACGGAGCTATGGGAATTCACCGGCGCCAAAGTACGGAGTGAAGCAGATTTTGAAAGATATTTTGATACCGCATTAGCAGAAAAAAAAGCAGGCACCTCCTACCCCTTTGCTATTTATGATAAACAGCATAATCAATATGCTGGCTGCACCCGTTATGGCAATATATCTTTCCCAAATAAAAGAGTAGAAATTGGCTGGACATGGTACCACCCTGCATTACAACGCACCGGTATAAATAAAGCCTGCAAATTTTTATTACTGAGTTTTGGTTTTGAAGCTTTGGGATTGAACAGGATAGAATTAAAAACGAGTGTGCTCAATTTAAAGTCGCAGGATGCTATGTTAAAGATAGGTGCTGTTAAAGAAGGCGTTTTACGCAGTCACATGATCAATGAAGATGGACTGGTAAGAGATACCATGTACTTTAGTTTCATAAATAAGGACTGGTATGAAACAAAAGAAACAATTTTTAAAGAATTTATAAATATCCCCTAAGCAGCTAAGTTCACAAAGAAAATCTTTGTGCTCTTTGTGCCTCTGCGGGTGAAAAAATCACCATTTACTAAAAATTAATTTATGAAAAGATTACTCTTGCCATTTTTTGTTTTTACAATTTTCAGTTGTAACAATAAAACTAATACCAGTAATGTAACTGCGACAGATGATTTGTACAAAGAAGTACAAACAGGTGGCGTTAAAATAATTCCTATCGAAACACCCAAAGGCAAATTCAATATCTGGACAAAAAGTATTGGCAACAATTCAAAAATAAAATTACTGTTATTAAATGGCGGCCCTGGTGCCACGCATGAATATTTTGAGTGTTTCGAAAATTTTTTATTGCCCGAAAATGTTGAACTCATTTATTACGATCAACTCGGTTGCGGCCTCAGCGATAACCCCAAAGATACTACCATGTGGGATTTGCCGAGATTTGTGGAAGAAGTAGAGCAGGTACGCAAGGCATTAAATTTAAACAGGGATAATTTTTATTTACTGGGCCATAGCTGGGGCGGCATACTTGCCATGCAGTATGCTTTAAAATACCAGGATAATCTGAAAGGTCTTATCATCAGCAATATGATGAGCAGTTGCCCGGCTTATGGAAAATATGCTCAGGAAGTGCTGGCGCCACAATTTAATCAGAAAATATTGGATACCATCAGGCAGATAGAAGCCAAAGGCGATTTTGCAAACCCAAAATATATGGAATTGCTGTTACCCAATTTTTATGCAAAACATATTTGCCGCATAAACCCCTGGCCCGAACCTGTGAGCCGGTCATTATCAAAAACAAACCAGAGTTTATACGTAACCATGCAGGGGCCCAGCGAGTTTGGCATTGGCGGTAATTTAATAAACTGGGATGTTAGCAAACAACTGCCACAAATAAAAACACCCACCTTAACCATTGGCGGTGCTCATGATACCATGGACCCTGAGCACATGAAATGGATGAGTACACAGGTGCAGCATGGCCGCAACATTACCTGCCCCAACGGCAGCCACATGAGCATGTATGATGATCAGAAAAATTATTTTCCGGGATTGATACAGTTTATTAAAGATGTGGATGAGGGAACTTTTAAGGCGGAAAAATAAAAATTGCCGGTAAGTCGGAAAGACGATATAAAATTTTCCGTCTTACCGGCAAAAAATAAAAAACTATCAGCCTGTAAGCCGGATTCTGTTCCCGATAAATCGGGAGGTTATCATTTATCTGGCTGCAACATTACTGTTACAATCTTGCTGCCTACCCTTCGGCATCGGACGAGCCGCCCTCAAACGCCGGTATATGTGGCATTACAGCACACAAGGTTTACCCAATTTAAGCATTACTGCAAAAACCCGTGAGCTCTTACCTCACGTTTTCAACCTTACTCCTCTGTTGATATTTTTGTCGGACTAAGCTGGCCAAGTCTTGCAAAAATATCAACAGAGGAGCGGTAATTTTCTGTGGCCCTTTCTCTTCCAACATTGCCAGTGTTGCCACTAAAAATATTGGAGCCGGCTGTTAACCGGTGTGTTGCTCTTTGCTGTCCGGACTTTCCTTCCCTATTCCGATAGCTATCGGAACGGAACGATAACCCGGCTGATAGATTGTAAAGGTAGAGGTATTAAATTTTCTTTCAAAACAGGCGCAAATCCTTTCATTTCAAAATAATACCTATTTAAGCTTGTAAATGGTGTTATGCATACTGATTTTGATGCCGATTTAAGCTCAACAAGGCATAAGTAAAAAAATCAACAAAGCTATTGGTAAGTAAGCTTTAAATGCAGGAGGGCTTGCATTTTGAGCCACTATTGAATAATCATGCAAAATGGTAAGGTAGGGTCATTCAGGGTCAACAATATCAAATTTTAAACACGTTTCGTTTTTTAGCATCTTTCACTATACAATGCGATCATTAATTTTAAAAGCTGCGTTAACATTTCATTAAGGTAAAAGATCCCTTTAAGCATTGTGGTGCAATGCATCTCCTTTACCTTTGCGCCGCAATTCAGAACTCCTGCGATGGATATTGGTTTTTACAACCTCCGGTTTGCCCTAAAACTCCCTGCCAGACTGCAATGCCTGACTATACGAGGAATAAATACGTAATGAATTAAAAACAGAAATATGAAAAGTGAAGCAATGGGTGTAGGTACACCTCTCAGTAAAAAAGACCTGAAAGAATTAATGAGTGAAACAAAAGAAACACTGGCAGTTGATTTTAAAAACTGCAACAACGGCCGCACATTCAGTCAAGTGGATTTGTGGAATTTACAAAAAAGACAAAAATCGGCTACGGGCATGAGAAGAAGGCTGATGTAATAATATTGTTTTTCTAAAGTGATAATTCTTTTAACTTAAAGGGATCCCTGTTTTTAACCGGGGATCCCTTTTTTCTAAATAGATTTTCAGAAACTGATATTCTTTATTGTATCACTATCGTTGTTCCCTGCTTTTTATGTGCAACCCCATCCACATCAACTGCTTCAACCATCCATACTACTGTTTGTGTAGTTACTTTATCGCCATTTAGCCTGCCATCCCAACCCGGCCTTTCGGTTTGTGTTTGAAAAAGCATTTTTCCCCAGCGATCGTACACACGGAAATAATTTAATTTTTTAAAGCCCATTAAAGTAGGATACAGATACTCATTTAATCCATCACCATTGGGTGTAAAAGATGTTGGCACCAAAATATCTATTTTCTTTTTGATAACCACAAATTGTGTATCAACAGTTAAACAACCGGTACTTGTTTTTAACCGCACATAATAAAGTTGAGATGCAAAGCCTTTAAAACTAGGCTGGAAGCTATTTGGAAAATCAAGATTAACAGCAGGTGTCCATAAAACAGTATTTGTAATCTGCCTGGCTTTTAATTTTTCAGGAAAATTCATTACTGCTTCCACATCTGCATAACGGATAGCTGCAGCAGGCGCATCAATAACTACAGTTTGTTTTTTTACAGATATAGTTTGCGGACATTGTACATTACTTACCGATAATTGTATATCAAATGTGCCGGCAGCCAGATAGCTATATACCGGATTTTGTGCAGTAGATGTTGCACCATTTCCAAAATCCCATAAAAAGGTAGAGATAGATGGCGAGGTATTGATTGTTTTATTAAACAATGGCAAACGAAGATTTGTACAAATGGGCTCCACGGTAAAATCGGCAACGGCATATTTAAATATTTTTACGTTGCTGCTGGTACTGTCATTACAACCCTTATCGGTTACTACAAACAATTTAGCAGTGTATTCTCCCGGCACGGCATAATTATGTGTTACATCACGTGTGCTTGCAACCATACCATCCCCAAAATACCAGGCATATTGCATGGTACCGGTAAGCACGGTACTATTGTTTATAAAATTAAACATGTTGTTACCAAAACATTGCTGTGCATTAGGTACCGTAAAACCAACAACTGGTTCAGGATAAACTGTAACATCAAAAGCCGAATCGTTGGGGCAGCCTTTATCAGATGTTGCAGTAAGCCTTACTGTGTAGGTACCTGGTTGTGTATAGCTATGGTTAACATTACGTGCCGTATCGGTATTGCTATCGCCAAAACTCCAAAGGTATTTCATGCTGCCAACAGCCAGTGTGCTGGAGTTTGTAAATGCAAAACTGTTATTTTTAAAACAGGTTCCTTTGGTACTGGCATCAAACCCTGCAGCCGGACTATCAAACACCGTTACCGTATAAGTTGCACTATCGGCACAACCAAAATTGGAAACTACTTTTTGCTTAATAATGTAGGTACCGGGCAAAGCATAACTGTAAGTAATATTTTGGGTAGATAGTAAAGGGCTTGCATCGCCCATATCCCAGGTGTATGATAAAGTACCAAACGCAACAGAGCTGGTATCGGTAAAAACAAACTGGTGGCCGTTAAAACACTGATCTTGTGCATTGGTTTTAAAACCTGCAACAGGAACGGGGTTTACGGTTATGGCAACATCTGAGGTAGATAAATTACAACCTACAAAACTAAACACGGTTGCATGATAAGTACCCGTTTGAACAACACTATACAATGTATCATTTGCTCCGGCTATTGCAATATTATTGCGGTACCATTGAATACTATCGGCAGGTTTTACATGTAAGATAGCAGCCTGTGGATCGTCAAGGCAATAAGTTGTAATACCGGTTTGTTGTATTGAATTATCAAGAACAGCTCCTTTAACTGTAACTGTGTCTGTTGTTAAACATCCTCCACCAGAATTACGCACTGTGAGTACATATTCTGTAGTTACTGATGGTGTAGCAATTGGGTTTGAGATATTAGGATCACTTAAATCCGTGACGGGATCCCAGGAATAAACAAAACCCGGCGTTGGGTTTACCCCAAGTTGAACAGGCGCATTTTGGCATGATAAACGATCGGCACCTGCATTTGCAAAAACACTCAATGTGTCCAACAGGGTAACAGTTAAAGTATCATTACAACCATAGCCATTAAAAGGCTCTATGGCAACTTGTAATGTTGTTCCGGCTGCTGGTGGCGGGGTAAAATTAATAGTTTGCGTAGTTGCTAAAATAACTGAAGGATCTGTAATATCCCACCATTTATAAGTTTTATAACCAAAAGGAGCAGTTACATTTACGGCAGTATCATCAGGGCAATATGCTGCACCAACAAATGAACTGCTGCATTGTGATGCAATGTCTAAATAAGCATACCCAAAATGTCCTGTAGCGGTACAGTCGGCAGTTTGAAAAAAAATCCTAATTGTCTTTCCCGCCAGGTTATCTAATTTAAGTGAAGCGGCTGCCCAGGGTTTATACACAACAGGGCCTGCACTCGCTGGAGGACGCGGCGGTACAAGTGATGTATCAAACCCTCCCAAATTAGGGTTTCCAACTACAAAGGGATCTAACTGGCAAGGTAGCAGCGTTAAATCTGTTAAATTCTCAACAATAATATTCAATCTTGCTTGCTGCTCAGGTGAGTGAGTTCCTTCATGCAAAACAATTGCATAAAAATAAGTAAGGCTAAAATTATTTTGTCCCGCAGGAATTGTAAATGTATAAGATACGCCTTCAGCTTTGGCACCAACACTATCATTACCAAGTTGTATAGAATTCCCGCTTCCATTAGGACAATTTTTTAGGAAATTCCCGTAATAATCCCGGCCATTTCCGGGGTTTGTTCTAAGCATTGTATGCCGGTTAAATGTTGGAGAAACAGGAGCATTGGGCGCCCATGTAATCGTATTTTTTCCGGCGATAACCGCAACATTTCCCACCCAACATTGCCAACCTGTAAAATCACCTTGTTCAAAATCAATATTGGGCGGACATTGCGCATTTGAATTTTTGTTTACTCCTGCTAATAAAATCAACAGTAAAAAAAACTTAAAAAAAGATTTGAAAAAATGAGGCGAATTAATTGACACATCTGTATTTTTTAGTAAACGCAGACATCAAGTTACTTAATTATTATGTTAATGGCAAAACCTGTTGTAATATGCTGTTATTATATAAAAAATACTACTCTGATCTCATGGCAGACTGCTTCATATCTGCAGCCAGGTTTTTACCAAGATATTTTTCTATCCAGGCATGTACAATATAAATAACAGGGGTTAAAATAATGGCTACAGCAAATTTGTAAATATAATTACCGGTGCCTGTAACCAGTACCTGGTGAAGGCTCCAGGGCTCGCCCTGCCCGGTTTGTATGCGCTTGCCTATATAAAAAGCTATAAAAAGTACCACAAAACTATCAACCAATTGCGATACCAAAGTAGAGCCGGTTGCCCGTAGCCAGATATTTTTTTCGCCAGTCATTTTTTTTATGCGGTGGAAAATGAGTACATCCAGCACCTGCCCTACTAAAAAAGCCACCATTGAGCCAATGATGATCCACATGCCCTGGCCAAAAATACCACGGAAGGCATTATCAGGCTTATCAATACTATTGCCTATTGAAAAATATTCTGATGGTGCAAGATTGATGGCACCGGTAAAAATTAAAAACGCATAAGTAATTAAACCAATGGTGAGGTATGATAAAAACTTTACGCCACGGGTTCCGTAATATTCGTTGATTATATCTGTCATTATAAAAACAACAGGCCACAACAATACCCCGGCTGTTAAATGAAAACTGAACGGACTTCCAAACAGGTTGATATTTGCACGGTTTACACCTACCGTATCTTCAAGCGAAAATATTTTTACGCCAATAACCTCTGCCAGCAAGGCACTGGTAATAAATATACCGGCCAGTAAAATAAAGAGTTTAGTGCTTTTATCTTTAAGTATATTATGTATCATACCAATTATTTTAAAATAAAATGAAAGAAAACCTGGCAGCAGAAAATGATGATGTTAAAGATAATTATCCAGCGGGGAATTTTTATATCTGCCTTAAAAGAATAAAATATAAAAGCCAAAAGCAAAAAAAGTAAATTAACCACAATTGCCGTGTACCCCAATATTACAAAAGTACCTTCGAGCCATGGCAGCGGAATTGCCTGTGTGGCTTTGCCCTCATACGTTTTGTATTTTTCTATATACCAGAAAACAACATACAGCAAAAAACTGATGTTGAACAAAACGACTATTTTAGAAAAGAAACGCAAGAGAAAACGTTTAAAAGGTTTAAGGTTTAATGGTTAAAAGTTGTTACTTCACCTGCATAAAAGCCAAACAAATCTACAATCGTAAATCTAAAATCTACAATCTTGTTTACCCGTTCCTCCCCGCAAGCATGGGCACAAAACTAAAATTTTCAAAAGCTTCTTCGCTGGTTGTGCTGTCGGCATTTTTGGTAATACGCAGCATGCGCTGGTGATGATCTTCATCAACCGGTATTACCATTTTACCGCCAGGTTTTAACTGATCAATTAATTTTGGCGGTATAAAGGGTGCAGCTGCTGTGATAATTACTTTATCAAAAGGTGCATACGTTGGCAAGCCTTCATATCCATCACCATAAAAAAATTTAAGGTTGGGATATTTACTTTTAAAGATGTAAAGCTTTGTATTATCAAACAATTTTTTTTGGCGCTCAATGGTAAATACTTTGGCATTCATTTCGGCTAAAACCGTAGCCTGGTAAATGCTTCCGGTACCAATCTCCAGTATTTTTTCGTTGGGTTTTATCTGCAGCAACTGGGTTTGATAAGCAACCGTGTAAGGTTGAGAAATGGTTTGCCCTTCGCTGATGGGGAATGCACGATCTTCATAAGCGATCTTATCAAAAGCGCTGTCTAAAAAGTAATGGCGTGGAATATTGTTCATCGCATACAACACATTTTCATCGGTGATGCCTTTCTCTCTCAATAAATCCATCAGCTTTTTGCGGAGGCCTTTGTGTTGGTAACTGTCTTCGTAATTTCTCATGATTAGTGTGCAAGATAAAAAAATGTCGGGGTAAAACCCCGACTGATTATTTTAATAATTTGCACTTACTTATACCGCGGTGTATGCTCATCAAAAAAATTATTTACGCTTTTATTCCAGTTATCCAATATTTCGTTACGCTCTTTATTTAGTGACTGGTTGTTATTGTTAAATGCATCTGAAGCAGCGTTGATGTCTTTTACCCCTTTGTTGTAAGCATATACTTCCTGCTGTGAAGGGCTGCTCTTTTTTGCAAACTCTTTTTTTATAGTTTCAAAACGCTCTTTAGTTAAATAAAATTCGCTTACGGTATTCATCTTTTCATTTACCTCTTTAATATAAAAATTCATAACAGATTTGCAGGCACCCATCAAACTGTTGTCGCCCTGGTAAGTTTTTATTGTTTTCAGCTTCTCTAAACCTTCCTGTGCGTAACGTAACAATGAGCTTTTATTTTGCTCAATACCAGTTATATTGTTTTTAGAAACCGCTTCAATCAGGTAAGTTTCCTGTTTATAAGCTTTAAAAAAAATAAGGTATAATGCAGAGTGGTATTTATTTACCTCATGCACCTGCGAAAGTTTTTCTCCAAGTTCCGTCTGGTCTTTAGTTAACGTAATATTATTCTTTGCTGCAAAAGCCTCGGTAGCCAATTGCATTTTTGCATTCCCTTCTTCCAGTTTTTCATTTACCTTTTCCTGGGCCATTATATAGGCCTCCATAGCATCGTAGCTCTGCTCTGCTATTTCTTCCATATTTATAATTTTGCTGTAATCTTCATTAAGCACATTATAATATAGTTTGAGAAAATTAACGGTAGAATCCCGGTAAGATTTATCGCCCTTAAAACTCGGCAGGCTACCAATATTCATTTTAGATTCCTGTACTTCATCCAGCAGTTTTGCACGCAGGCTCTCAACTTTTTTTGCTCTTTTGCCATGGGCAGATGCACTTACATAAGCCATAAACTTTTTTGAGATGTTCTCCCGCTGTTTGCTTATCTCATTCATGTATTCAACCGGAACGTTATAATCCTGCGCAGCAGCACCAAAATTTAAAACAAATAAACTGAAGATTACGAAATACAAATGTTTCATAAAAGGTATTTTAGTTTTTATAAAATTTTATTTAATTATCCAATCCATCATAATTTTATACGCTTCGGCAAGTGTAACATCTTTGTTAACCTGTTTTAAATAAGCATCGTTATTTTCTTTACTGTGCTGTGTAGATACATTTATCCGTTGCCCGTCAAAACTATTATTTCTTACAGATAAACCTGCATGTAAGGTACCTTCATCTTTACCCAGTTCTTTAAACATGTCCAGTATTTTTTTATAATGAGCCGCATAGCTGTTCCATTGCAGCGGAATTGTTCTTCCGGCTTTATACTCCTTTACCCATTTATTAAACATACTTATTGATTTAAAATAAGTATCGTTTACAATGCGCTGTTCGCTTTTTATTTTTAAAGCCTGTACGGGCAATGCAGCAGCAGCCTGGTAAATACCCAGTTTGCTGTTATCGGGTTGCAGGGCACTGGCATTTGCTTTTTCTTTAGCCGATTCATCTGCATACACATCAGGCAACTCAATATCAGGCACCACGCCTTTCCATTGCGTAGTACTGCCATTAACCCGGTAAAATTTTTGCTGCGTTACTTTTACAAACTCTGTATAGGTTTTATTGGTTGAAAAAGGCAGCGTATCCATCGGCAGTACCATTTGTGCAGTGCCTTTGCCATAGGTGGTGCCACCGGCAATTAAGGCCCGGTTATAATCCTGCAGAACAGCACTCACAAATTCGCTGGCACTGGCGCTACGGCCATTTATTAAAACCATTAACGGACCATCATAAATGGTTCCCCGGTTTGGATCTTTTAAAAAACGAACCTTGCCATCTTTATCTTTTACAGAAGCCACGGGACCAATATCAATAAAAATGCCAGCCAGTTGCATGGCTTCCCACATGCTGCCGCCGCCATTGTAACGCAGGTCCAATATCAACCCGGCAATACTGTCTTTACGCAGCTTTACAATTTCTTTACTTACATCGTTGGCGCAACCATCGTACTTAATATCTTTTTCATCGGTAATAGATTCATCTTCTCTGCTGTAAAAACCGGGCAGGTTAATGTAGCCAATATTTTTATTGCCCTGCAACACGTAGCTTTTAACAATGCTTTCTTCATCTTCAATTTTTTCTTTGCGAAGCTTTACCGTTTTTAATTCGCCGGCAGCAGTTTTTACGGTTACTTCCAGGTCGGCCTGGTTGTTGCCGCCGAGCATTCTTTCCAGTTCAGCTTCATCATCCATGGCTGTAATAGCTTTTTCAACACCCTCGCTTTTTATTTTTATAAGCTGATCACCCGTATGCAGTTGTCCGCTGCGCCATGCACTGCCACCGGGTTGTAAAAAACTAATTACCAGATCGCCCTTATCATTTTCTTCAAGCTCAAACCCGGCGCTGTATTCAGATGCACTCATGTGTGTATCAAATTCTTTTTTTTGGCTGATGCTCATGTAACTTGTATGCGGATCGTAACACCAGGTAATGGTGTTGAGATAATCATTCTCCATATCAGCCTTAAACATTTCGGGCGTTTTAAGTAATTCGCTGATGTATGCACTCTCCTGTTTCCTGGCTTTTTCACGGGCATCTTTTTCCTGTTGCGCAAAATCGGCAGGTAAAGTTTCTGCAATTGTTTTACCACCATCAGATAATTTATCGGCAATGTTTTCAAGCACCCGCCATTTTAAAAACTTTTGCCAGCGCTGGTTTAGTTCGGCAGTTGATGCAGCGTAAGTTGTAAAAGGCCAGGTAACATTATCGGGCTTGGTAAAATCAAAAGGTTTTGATAGCAACACTTTCAGTAAACTATCGGTTCTTTTTAAACAGGTTTTATAAAGCGTGGTTGATTTATTGTAAAATCCCTCCCGATAGCTATCAGGACTTCCCAATAATTCTTCGTCTAATTTTGTTTTATAGTTTTCTAAAACAGCAATTTCATTTTGGGTGAAGAAAAGTTTTTCATCATCTAACTTTTCCATCCATTTATTATAAAGCATGGCAGAGGAAGTATCGTTCCATTTTAAAGGCTGATAATGATTCTGATCTAAAAACCGGCGCAGGGTAATTACTTTGCTACGCAGCGGATCTGCAGCAGCTTGCCCGCAGGGCTGTGCATATACATGAAGCGATGTAAAAAGCAAAAGCAGTTGAAATGCTCTTTTCATAAAACAGTTTTGGTACAGGAACGAATTACAATTTATAGCTTTTATTTAATAAAAAATATTATTTAGGAAGAGGAGTTCTTTAACCACCGGAGGTGCCGATAGCTATCGGGAGATAGCCGCCGATGGGTTTGGTAAAAGTGAAGAGCGGTGAGCCATCCGCCGCCGCGGATGACTCACCGTAAATTATTTCAATCCCATCTCCACCACAATCCTCGCAATCTTTTCATCCAGTATTTTTTCTGTTGCATCAAAATCATCAGCACTGGCAAGCTTTGTATTTACGCTGAAATAAAATTTTATTTTAGGCTCTGTACCACTTGGCCTGGCCGATATTTTTGTACCATCGGCCAATACAAATTGCAGCACATTGCTTTTGGGGAGATCAATGATCCAGCTTTCGCCGGTCTGCAAATTCTTTCCAACCTGCAATTCATAATCCAGCAATTCACTTACAGCAGCACCATCAATTGTTTTTGGCGGATTACTGCGGTAACCTTCCATCATGGCGGCAATTTCTTTGGCACCGTTCATTCCTTTTTTGGTAACGCTCACCAGGTTTTCTTTATAAAAACCATATTGCAGGCAAAGGTCAATCAGTTTATCATACAAATTACGGCCCTTACTTTTTTCGTAAGCTGCCATTTCGCAACTTAATGCCACCGCACTTATGGCATCTTTATCCCGTATTTTATCGCCAATCATCAAACCAAAACTTTCTTCACCACCAATAATATAATTCTCCTTACCTTCTTTTTCTTTTATCAGTTTTGCAATCCATTTAAAACCGGTAAGTACGTTGTAACAGGCTACGCCATTGGCTTTAGCCACCACATCAATCATATCGCTGGTAACAATTGTTTTAATTACCATGTCGTTTGGCTGCGCTATACCTTTTGCTTTACGGGCTTCAATCATATAATTAAATGCAAGCAAAGCGGTTTGGTTTCCGTTCAGTAAAACCCAATCGCCTTTTTTATTTTTAACGCCGATGGCAACCCGGTCGGCATCAGGATCGGTTCCCAACAAAATATCTGCATCTAATGCTGCAGCTTTTTTTAATCCCATGCTCATGGCTTCTGTTTCTTCCGGATTTGGGTAAACAACCGTAGGGAAATTTCCATCGGGTGTACTTTGCTCTTCCACAATATGCACATTTTTAAAACCGAATTTTTCCAATGCTTTTGGTACCAGGATAATGCCCGTACCATGTATGGGGGTGTAAACAATTTTTAAATCGCTTTGTGCTGCACAAACATCCGGATATACACTTAAACTTTTTACCATGTCGAGATATTCAGCATCCATCGCCTCGCCAATCATGATTATATTATCTTCTCCACCACTCCACTTAACATCATCAACCGAAGCAATTTTTTCAACTTCTTTAATAACATTTTTATCATGTGGCGGCACCATTTGTGCGCCATCATCCCAATAAGCTTTGTAACCATTGTATTCTTTAGGGTTGTGCGATGCTGTACAAACTACGCCACCCTTGCAACCATTTTTACGAATAGCAAAACTCAGTTCTGGCGTGGGCCGTAGCGCTTCAAACAAATAAACCTTTATGCCATTGGCTGCAAAAACATTGGCAGTTATGCCTGCAAAAAAACTGCTGTTGTTGCGGCAATCGTATGCAATGGCAACGCTAACTTCACCCGTAAAACATTGCTTTAAATAGTTTGCATAACCTTGTGTGGCCATACCCACGGTATATTTGTTCATGCGGTTGGTGCCAATGCCCATAATGCCACGCAGGCCGCCGGTACCAAACTCCAGGTTTTTATAAAATGCATCTTCCAGCCCGGCCGCATCCGTTTTTTGCAATTCCATTATTTCATCTTTAACAGCCTGGTCGTAATTACCACTGAGCCATTGATCAATTTTTTGTTGTGTTATAGCATCCATCGTTTTAGGTTTATATCTTCAAAAATAAATTATTCATACATCAAACAAACAAAATAAGTAGATTTGATACATGCTTTTTTACAGCGACAAATATTTGCTCCATTTTTTACAAAGAAGGATCTTTTTTGTGCTTTTGCTGATGATTTTTTCTGTAGCAGGCTACTCACAATATCAACTTCAGCCAAAAGACACTACTTTGCTAGTGCACTTTAGTCCACTTTTTGTTGCTGCTTTAAAAAATCCCTACACACTCGTAATACCTTATGCCGGTAAATCTTACAAAGTTTATTTAAGAAAACCTTCCAAGGAGTTAATGCATTGGCCAAGTTACCCCTTAACTACCGGGCAGATAATTGCCAGGAATGAAGAATGGCAAAGAAGAAATAACCAAACCGTTGGCGAACAGATTGCCAGCGACATCATAAAAAATAGGGTTAATGCGCTTATATATGGCCGCAAAATTCCCCCAGCTGTAATACCTAAGTTTTAAAACTTCACTGTCATCTTTTGCGTAAATGTTGCCCAATACAATAACAAAGAGCTGTTATGCGTATTTTTGTTTTTTATGAACCAAACTTCAGTACATAGATCATCTTTATTGACACAGGTTATCCTGAGGAACGAAGGACACTCTTGTACTGTGAAAGCTTTGCTGAGCTTTTTTTTTAGCATATTATTATTCACTTCAATTTATGCTCAGGATTCATCAATTAATATTAAACCTGCTTACCAATTAACGGATAAACGGATTAACGCCCGCCTGAACGACTCATTCGGGCAGGGATTAACCAACAAACAAATAAACCGGCGTGTAAAAATTATAGCCGCCACAAACATCGTTGGCTATGGTGCAGCTATGACGGGCCTTTACGCAGCCTGGTACAAAAACTATCCGCAAACAAACTTTCATGTTTTTAACGATATTGGCGAATGGAAAGGCATTGATAAAATAGGGCATGCTTATAGTGCCTACGCAGAAAGTAAAGCAAGCATGGAACTTTGGCGGTGGACTGGGATCAGCCGCAAAAAACAAATTTGGATCGGTGGCATGAGTGGCGCTTTTTACCAAACCGTAATTGAAGTGTTAGACGCTTACAGCGCCGAATGGGGCTGGAGCTGGGGCGATATAGGTGCCAATTTTGCTGGGAGTGGTTTGTTAGTGGCGCAGGAACTTGCCTGGAACGAGCAACGCATTCAGTTTAAATTTTCTTTTCACCGGAAAAGTTACAACGATCCTGCTTTAAACAAACGAAGCAATGAAGTTTTTGGCAGCAGTACCGCCGAACGTTTTTTAAAAGATTACAATGGCCAGACGTATTGGCTAAGCACTAACATCCGTTCATTTTTTCCGGAAAGCAAATGGCCAAAATGGTTAAACATTGCAGTTGGCACCGGTGCCGAGGGTTTGTTTGGTGCCTACGATAATATTGGTAAAGATGATGCAGGCAATGTAAATTTCAGCAGGCCCGATATAAAGCGTTACAGGCAATGGTATCTTTCTCCGGATATTGATCTTACTAAAATTAAAACAAATAAAAAAGGCTTGAAGCTTGCGTTCCGTTTATTGAACATTGTAAAAATACCTATGCCTGCTTTAGAATTTTCGAACGGAAGTTTTAAGATAAAGGCAATTGGTTTTTAATTCAACCACGCCCCCATTATTTCTCCACTTTCCACTTCCACCAAAATATTTTCATCCAGTGTTGTAGAAACACTAAAGCCAACATAATCCACATCTACCGGAAAACTTTTGTGGGTTCTTTCTACCAATGCAAGTGTTTGTATTTTTGCGGGGAGTTGCTCCAGCAAAGGTTTTAAGGCATACAGCATGGTTCGTCCGCTGTTAGCAACATCGTCAATTAAAATAATATTTTTTCCATTAAAATCAATGCCTGTATTTAAACTTACCTGCTGCGGATTTTTTTTATCAATGTTTAATTCCAACACAACTACTTCGCCACTAAAAACTTCTTTTAAATACTGTGCAATCTTTGCTGCAATTATACTGCCACTGGCTTTAATGCCAATTAATATCAATTGGGTTTCGTTATAATTTTGCTCTGCCACCTGCAGAGCCATGCGCCGCAATTTTTTGTTGGCAACTTCGGCAGTCATTATTTGTTTACGTTGTTCCATTGTAGCACGAATTTAAGCGTTAATCCGTTAATCCGTATATCAGTTAATCCGTGGGTTCACTTAATTAGTAAAACTCAACTAATAATAAAGCTATACGGATTAACGCCCGCCTGACCGCGTAATTCGGGCAGGGATTAACAAATTAACGGATTAACGTATTATCTTAGCGGCACAATCTCAATCCATGCAAATTTTACAACAAATACTTTTCATCGCCCTCACAGCCTTTGCCGTTTTTCTTTTCGCAAAAAATATCGGCATCATCCGCCGCAATATTTTTCTCGGCAAAGCCGAAGACCTGAGCGACAACCCTTCCCAACGCTGGAGAAATTTAATACTCCTCGCTTTCGGACAAAAGAAAATGTTCCGCAATCCGTTGGTGGCCGTAATGCACTTTATCATTTATGCCGGCTTTATTATAATCAATATAGAAGTGCTGGAAATAGTATTAGATGGTATGCTTGGTACTCACCGTTTGTTTCTTCCTTACATCGGCGGCTTCTACACATTCCTCATAAACTTTTTTGAAATTCTGGCTGTTGGTGTGCTGGCAGTGTGTGTGGTGTTTTTAGCAAGAAGAAATATCATCAAACTAAAACGCTTTATCAGCAAAGATCTTAACGGCTGGCCACGCAGCGATGCTAATTATATTTTAGTAACCGAAATCGTTTTAATGACACTCTTCCTCACTATGAACAGTGTTGACCGTGCATTACAATTACAAAACGCAGCACATTATCACGATACCGGCAACTTTATTTTCTCCGGCATTATTGCGCCGCTGTTTAATAATTTTTCGCCGGCCACATTAGTTGTTATAGAGCGCAGTTGCTGGTGGCTGCACATCATCGGCATATTTGCATTTTTAAATTACCTGCCCTATAGCAAGCACCTGCATATTTTACTCGCCTTCCCCAATGCCTATTATGCAAGGCTGGAGCCGGTTGGCGAAATGGATAATATGCTTAGCGTACAAAACGAAGTTAAATACATGATGCAGCCCGAACTTGCTCCACCTTCTGGTGGAGAAGCACCAATAAAATTTGGCGCCAAAGATGTGTTTGACCTTAGCTGGAAAAATTTATTAGATGCTTACAGTTGCACCGAATGTGGCCGCTGCTCTGCCGCCTGCCCTGCCACACAAACCGGCAAATTATTAAGCCCCCGTAAAATAATGATGGACACCCGTGACCGACTTGAAACCGTGGGCAAAAACATACAAGCCAACGGCGAATTTAAAGACGACGGTAAAAACCTCTTCAGCCATATAACCACCGAAGAGCTGCGTGCCTGCACCACCTGCAATGCCTGTGTACAGGAGTGCCCCGTTTCCATATCGCCGCTTGATATTATTTTAGAACTGCGCCGCTCCCTTATTATGGAAGACAGCAATGCCCCACAGGAATGGAACGTAATGTTTGGCAATGTTGAAAACAATTTTGCACCCTGGAAATTTAGCCCCGATGATAGAGATAAATGGGCGGAGGAGATGAATTAATTAAGAATTAAAATTATTTAAAGCCCCCTTTGCAGGGGGCTTTTATTTTGAGGGATCATCAGGGTTAACATAAAAAACCTTCATTACTGAAGGTTTTTCATAGGGGTATACATAACTCATGCTTGAACACATAGTTTTACATAGGGAAATACTGGATACGGTTTTAATTAGGATAGCTGGATATTTAACAGTACAAAGATGCATCATACCCGGGTTGCCATTTGTAATATAAGATGTAAATAATTTGTAGAATTTTTACGAGACTCAATAAATTACATTCACCAGCGCTTTAAACTTTAATGCTTTTAATGAAGATCCCAATCAAACTCTGTAAATAAAAAGACAACGTAGTTACACAGTATTAAACTATATGCTTAAAGAATTGCTGAATGCTTATAATGAAATGCAATAGCCCTCATTTGCAGGATATGGTAATTGCCCTGAGTGTGTTTGGGTACAATGTTGGTAAGGCTTGCTTTATTTTGATTGTGATTATATGCTTTAACTATCAATTGAAAAATGCTAAATTGCTGCTTTAATATAAACACAATCTTTACTTTTTATGAAAACTATTATTCAACTGAGCCTTATTTGTATAATTTTTGCTTCCTGCTCAAAAGGAGGTTCAACAGATACTACACCGGCCCCAACGCCGCCAATACCAGATACTTTAACTTCCGGCTGGACAAAGACAGGAAACGGAATTCCGGCTGGCGCAGGCGTTTCTGATGTGTTTTTTACCAACCCTGCAACTGGTTATGCCACTACCACGCAGGGTATTTACAAATCAGCAGATGGGGGCATAAACTGGAATATTTTTAACGCTGTAAACCTTCCTTTTAATATCGGCGGGTTGGGAAACCGGTATTTCTTTGTAGGTGGTGATAACAGAATACACTATACCAATGACGGAACGGATTTTTTTTCGAAGAGTTATTTTCTGGCAGATCCTGCCACCCCCCAATTGGGTTTTAAAGATTGCTTTGTTGCCAGTTCTTCCATTATTTATGCATGCAGCGGCCGCTATATTTACAAATCATTAGATGGCGGTGCAAACTTCGATTCGGTATATGTTTTTGCTACAAGTACTTATAATTACGCAATCTTTTTTACAAGCATTACAAACGGCTGGCTGATGCGGTCAGACGGGTTGTACAAAACAACCAATGCTGGTGCTAACTGGACTGCCGTACTTGGCATTGGCGGCGCATCTGGCAATGGTTCTATTGATTTTTTAAATGCAACCACGGGTTTGGTTGCAGATGGTAAAGATGTTTACAAAACAACCGATGGCGGTGTAAACTGGTCGCCTGTTTTTTCTGCACCCGTGTATGGATATATTGATGTGGATATGATTACGGCCAGCGATATTTACATATCGGCCACTAACCGCATTTACAAATCGGTTAATGGTGGCAGCAATTTTACACAGGTACTATCATCCGGCCAAAATGGTATTGAAGAAATTCATTTTATTGATGCCAATACAGGCTGGGCATGCGGCGGCAATGGTGCTGTGTACCGGTATAAACAATAAGTTTCCTTTACACATACATAAACCCAGGCTGCTTTGCGGTAAAATAATCATATGTAATTGTAGCATTTATCTGCCCAAATATTAAGCCCTTGTAATTGCAGGGGCTTTTCTTTTAGCCCCGCCCCATAATCAATATCGGCTTAAATCCTTTTTAAAGATATGCCCACAAGCCATATACTAAAAAAATAAGTGTTGTAAAATTTGCAATTTCTTTTAGCATGTCGTATATTGTTTTTTATTAACAATTAAAAAATCATAACGTATGGCACTTAGCAATTTAATCGACATTGAATTTACCGATCAGGAACTCAAAGACATTGATGCACATTTAGATGGCATTGAAGCTATCATTAAAAACAAAGTGGTACAGTTAACCCCTAAAGAAAGCAAGCGCTATGGCAAACTGGGTAACGAAACCGAAAACTGGGCAAACATGATTCACTCAGACACTAAAGTGGCACCTGAACTGGTGCCCGTGTTTGTTGACATACCCGCCTGGGATAAGGACGACAAAGCCCGTGCACAGCTTAGCCCAAGGGCAGCCCGGTTTGAGAACTTAAGCCGGCAGGTAACCGATACCAACCGCTTATTGGGCTTCGACATTTTCACCGTTTGCAGTAGTATTTACCAGTACACCCGTTTCTTAAGTACCAAAAATGCGCCCGGCAGCAAGGCTTATTACGACAAATGGAAGGTTCAGTTTGAGAGAAAAAGCGGCGGCGATGCTACGGACACGCCTCCTAAACCTTAAATAACCCGGCTTACATAAATTTACACATGGTTCGTACGTACGAACCATTTTTTTATGCCGTTTAGCCATAAAGTGCTTGTTATTAACCGTTTGTAGGTAAATATGCAGTGGTTTTAGGGCGTTCTGAACGGGTGACAGGGCGTTCTGCACGGGTGATGACCCGTTCAGGACGGGTGATGACCCGTTCAGAACGGGTTAGGAAGGCGTTCGGAACGGGTGATGACCCGTTCAAGACGGGTTAGGGAGGCGTTCGGAACGGGTGATAAGCCGTTCAGGACGGGTGGTAAGGCGTTCAGAACGGGTTAGGGAGGCGTTCGGAACGGGTGATAAGGCGTTTAGGACGGGTGATGACCCGTTCGGAACGGGTTAGGCAAATTTGAAAGCTACGCTGTTGGTGATAAGACCAGACAGCGGTTTGCTGGTGGGGAAATTGGGTTGCGGGTGGTTTAGGTAACAGCATGATAGGCGGAATAGGGATAATAGGGCAGCAGTGTTTTAGCTTATTGTTGATATAATTATCGTAATAGTATAAAGCTGCCCGATTCTGTTTCCTGCTTTCTACTTCTGAAAGTGTATGTACATATCCAGGTATAACCGCCGGTTTGAACCTTATTTTGATATTTTCCATCCCAGCCGATATTGATATCATTTGTGTGGAATACCATATTTCCATACCTGTTGTAAATGATTAGGCTATAGGATTGTAAGATGCCTATTGCGCCTGGTTTATAGGTGTCATTTTTGGTGTCACCATTTGGAGAGAATGCAGTTGGAAAATACATAGAACCATAACAATCTTTCTTTTTGATCTGTACAGTGTCTGATAAAAAGCAATTATTATGCGATTGGGCATTGATGGTGTAAATAGTTGTGCTGGTTGGGAATAATAAAAGGATATTACCACTTTGCATACTGCTGGAAAAAGGTAGCCAGCTATAGTTTGTGAGGTTTGCAGGTAACGTGATCTTTGCGGTATCATACTCACATAATGTACTTCCAAATGAAATGTTTAAATTTTTAGGGTTAGAGGAAATATAAACTGAATCCTTAAAAACAGTGTTACAACTGTCCAGTACTTTTATATGAAATAAGCCGGTATCACTTGTTGTAAACGTATTCAGCATACTACCGTCCTGCCATTCGTATTTTTTAAAGCCGGTGGCGGCAGATAGGGTAATGCTTTTGCCAATACATTGCACCGTATCCGGCCCTAAATACACGCCGCTTTTCATGTTATATACGGTATCCACCTCTAAGTAAAAGCTGTCTATAACTGCACAGTTTTCGTATGCAGCTTTTATGTAGCCTTTAAATGGTTGTAAAAATTTAACCTTTACTGATGTATCGTTACTTTGCAATATCTGCATCTGGCTGTTATTTACCGTCCAGATGGTTTTGCGTAAACAAGTACTGTTCTTTACGAGTTTAAAGCTATCTATATTGCCGCTGTTTAAGCAAAAAGATGATTTGCTCTGTATTTTAAGTGAGGTGCAAATGCTTACAAAGTCGCAATATTTCTGTTCGGAAAAATTGTTGTTTTGTGCGGTGTAAGTGTTAGGACTATTGATCAGGCTATAAGATAACCCCGGTTGATCAATAAATGATGAAGCATCTGTTCGGAAATTATTTGCAGTAACTCTTGAAAAAAGCGCTACAGCCTTGTCGGCACAATCAAATTCAAAATCTGGATTTTTAATATTGTCGAATAAATAAACCGGGTAATCGTTTTGTACTAAAGTGCTGTTTGTTGCAATAAAATAATTGAATGTGTTGTTGGTATTTTTGCTGGTAAGGCTAACATAATTTGGATTGGCTGTGAACTGGCTTGAGTAATACGACCGTTGCAATGATAATTGTAGGTTGGTTTTCCATTCTACTGCAGCAAATTTTGTAACCCCGTTTTGTATGTAGCTTCCATTAAAAAAAATATCGTTCCTGTTAAGATTAGTAAAATTATAATTATTGAATAAAGAATTAGCCTTGTATTGAGCTGTATCAATAATGTTTAAGTTCTCATCTATTTTTAAAAATAAAATTGCAGTGCTGTTATTTAGCCTGCTGCTGCTTTGAAATATAATTTCTTTTGTTTGGTAATTAATATTTATTGCGTTTGGATATGCATATATAGTCTTGGTCGGATTTTGCAGGCTAAGGCAACTGTATGATTTTTGTGCAAGTATATTTCCGGTGAGTGACTGTATCTTTAAAAAATCAAATGCATATATGGTGTCGCTAAGGTTTAAAGGATTTTTATAAGTCAGCAGAGCAGTGATTATAGAAGTGGTATCGTCTAATTCTATACTATTGGCTACAGTTGCACCGATAAAAGTATTAACAGAAGGTGTATATGATCGGCTCCACCTGACGGTTGTAAGATCTTTATCAATGGCGGCAAAAGTAACTACATTCGCTGCTATTGCTGTATAAGGAAAAATTAAGGTACTGAAGATTTTGCCGGGATTAACGAATCCTCCAAAACCATATCCGGTCGGGGCGCCAATTTGTTTTACCAGTAACTTACTAGCAATAATATTGCCGCTGCTGTCTAATTTAAGAAAACTGGCATTGTTGGAATTACCGACACCACCCAAACCATTGAAACTGCTAATAAAATATAAGTTATGTTCCTTATCCTGACCTATCATTCTTCTTACAAAGGCAAAGTCATCAAAGCCAATTGACCCTTTATAACTTTTACTCCAGATGATTTTTTTTGCAGGGTTGAATTTTACCAGGGTGTTTTTCCAATCATTTGGAATACCTGTCCCTCGTCTGCCGCCCAATATATACAGGTTGCCTAAGCTATCCTGGTAACTGCTGCCTGTGAATGATGTTCCTCCGAAATTCTCCACATCAAATTGTTTGGAAACGATAGTATCTACACAGCCTTGTGACCGGGCTTTTATTTGTACAAAAAAGCAAATAATCAAGAGCAAATAAAACGCCTTTGATTTTGTGTTAAGATACATGAGGTGGGATTTGGTAAATACTAATTCTGTAATTGTAATTAAAGTTAATTACTTTTCTATGTAATATGGTTTTTACTAGGCTAAATTAAAGATGCAGTTGATGTTTAGGGTGCCGAAATATTATTGGAGACTTGGTGCAGGGGTTCAGATCTGCTGATGCTTCGCCTTGGTTCCTCTCCTCACGAGCCACTCCACCCCAATCTCCGCTTCAATAAAAGTTCCACAATGGTATGCCGTACAAGTGAGTCCCGATAGCTATCGGGACAACGATGCTGCCATAAAAAACAAATGCTTATAACAAAAAATTACATCCCAATCTTTTCATCCACCAGTTTTAATATTTCAGCTTCCAAAGCAATGGCATCATCTTCAATTTCGGATGCGCTGGTAATTATATTGTTGGTAAAAGTTTTATCGTTGTAACCACTTGCATTAATACGCACATTCATAAAAGCACCAATTACCGCAGCACGTGCACACAATGCACCAACACCTGCATCGGTAACAGAATTTGGGTTACCATTAATAACCATTGCTTTAATTACCTGCATGCTGGCATAAGCAGTTTCCATTACTTTAAATGGTATTTCAATGGCGTATTTGGTGGCAGCTTGTATGGCTTCGGTACGTGCTGTTTTTTCTGCATCGGTTGCTTTGGGTAATGCAAAGGCTTCCATTATTTTATTAAAAGCGGCAGTATCGGCATCAACCAATTTTAATAATTCGTTTTTGTATTGTTCGCC